>SKJY01000107.1 GCA_007121775.1 Gemmatimonadota bacterium | reverse complement strand
GCCTGGCTCGGCGAGAGGGCCGCACCGTGGGGTGAGACACCGGGTTCAACAAGGGAGAAGACGTGGCTTCCCTCCGGCGCCAGCGCCTGCGCGGTCCATGCCAGGGGGGGGATGGATACGGCGACGCGGAGGGACTCGGAACCCGAGATATCGGGATCACCAGCGTCGCCTGAACACCCTCCCAGCACCGCACCCATCAGGAGGGCGACCAGCGCCCAGGCCCGTCTGACCGGAACCCAGGGACGGAAATGCACTCCGGACGGGAAGCGGGGTGGGGAGAGGGGACGGGTACTGTCCATGGGGTGGTGCTCACTCATGCGGTACACATAGGGAAGCCCGACGAGGAAGATGTGGTTCCTGGCCGGCATCGGCGTTTGCGTCGGTGGTTGGTGCGGCTCTTCGTCGAGACCGATCCAAATGATAGCGCCTTATCGAGTGTGTGGGGAGGCCCCGGGCGGATCAGCTCCCCCGCAACGCCGTCCGGACGACTGATCTGATCTCGGCGTCCAGATCGTCCAGCCCCAGCATCCACTCCAGGTAATCTGGCGATGAGGCTGCCACCGCCATCAAGGGTTCACCCCGATATTTCCCCCGCCGGAAGATCAGCCCGCTCTCATCCGAGGATGAGAACCACCTGTCCAGCTCCGTCTCGAAGGGCTGGATCTCGTCGCAATAGGCATTCAGGCCTTCCAGGTCCCGGGGGAGATGGGGGTATCTCTGGAGTTGTGCGCCCAGCACCGCCGCAGTGGCCCGGATGTCTGCCAGGGCCGAGTGGGCATCCTCCAACTCCCTCCCCAGGTAGAACCGCACCGCCGCTGACAGGTCCCTGGGTTCTTCCCGGTGGAAGATCATCTGGGCATCCACGATCCGGCGGCTCCGGGCGTCGAAGGGGACTCCGGCGCGCTGGAACTCCGCCAGGAGCATGGGGAGATCGAAGCGTCGTAGGTTGAACCCACCCAGATCGCAGGGCTCCAGCAGGCGAGCCAGACTCCGGGCCCGTGCCGAGAAGGGCGGGTGCTCCGCAACGTCTTCATCGGTGATGCCGTGGATGGCGGAGGCTTCCGGTGGGATGGGGATGCCGGGATTGAATCGCCGTACCCGCTCCATCACGTCGCCATTGGGGGAGATGCGGATCAGGGCGAGCTCAATGATCCGGTCGCTCCCCACTCGGAGGCCTGTGGTCTCCAGATCGAAGAAGACCAGGGGGCGATCCAGCGGAACCGGAAAGGCGAGGGAGGCCGTCATGGTTGGGAAGATACATGGGAATCACCGCCTCTGTCGATGTTGGGATGGGTCCCGCCGTCCTTGATCCTCCGGACCCCTCCACGCAGCTTCCAACCTTCCCACCCGAAGATCTCCCAGGGAGACACCCATGCCCATCGCTCAACAACGCATCCGCTGCATCGCAATCCGAGAGCCCGGGCCCCCCTCCGTCCTGGAGCCGGCCCATCAGGCCGAGCGGTCCACTCCCCCCGGCTGGGTCAGGGTGAAGGTGGCCGCCTCAGGAGTGAATCGGGCAGACCTCCTGCAGCGTCGCGGAGCCTATCCACCCCCGCCGGGCGTGTCTCCCACCATCCCCGGTCTTGAGTACGCCGGGGTCGTAGAGGAGGTGGGGGACCGGTGCCGGCTGCGGGCGCCGGGTGATCCGGTCATGGGGATCCTCCCGGGGGAAGGGTACGCCGAGACGGTCTGGGTGCCGGAAGACCAGACGATCCGGGTCCCCTTGGGAATGGAGTTGGTAGAGGCCGCGGCCATCCCCGAGGTCTTCCTCACGGCGTGGGATGCCCTGACTCGGCAGGCCGGATTGGTGGCGGGAGAGTCGATCCTGATCCACGCTGTAGGGAGCGGTGTGGGGACGGCGGCACTGCAGTTGGCGGCGGTGTCCGGCGCCCTGGCAGTGGGGACCACTCGCTCCCCGGAAAAGCTGGAGCGGGCGTTGGCCATGGGTTTGGCCCACGGGGTTGCGGCGCGGGAGGGGTGGGTCGAGCAGCTCGGGGCCCTCGCACCCGGCGGTTTCGACGTGATCATGGATCTGGTCGGCGCTGCCTACGTGTCCGCAAACCTCGGCCTCCTGGCGGAGGGGGCCCGCTGGATCGTGGTCGGGGTTCCCGGGGGAAGCACGGCCCAGGTTGAGTTCCGGACCCTCATGGCCCGGCGGGCCAGGATCCAGGGCACCGTCCTTCGGGCTCGTCCCGACCACGAGAAGGCGGCCCTTGCCCGGGCCTTCGAGCGGCGGATCGTACCTCTCTTCGAGGAGGGGCGCCTGCGGCCGGTCATCGATACCATTCTGCCGGCCGAGGAGGTCTCCACCGCCCATGAGCGCCTGGAGGCCTCCGACTCCTTCGGGAAGCTCCTATTGCGTTGGTAGTCCGGGTCCACTGGAGTCGGCTTACCGGGCGCGGCAGGAAAAACAGAGCCCCGTCCGCGGACGGGGCTCTGTTCAATCCGGCTGATGAAACCAACTCTTCTGAAGGGCTACGGGTCGAGGACGTCCCGGACCAGCTTCCGCTGCCCGGCATCGTGGGCCGCCGGTCGGCCCTCCGCCGGGGACGCCCGCTCCTGTCGTGCCACGTGGCGCATGGGGATTTCCCGGGGGACCGCCGCCCGAAGCCGGGGACCGACGAAGTTCAGGGCGCCCATGTTCCGGGGCTCCTCCTGAGCCCAGACCACCTCCTCCAGATTCGGGTAGCGGGCCACCAGCGCCTGTAGCTCCCGGGCCGGGAAGGGGTAGAGCTCCTCGACCCGGGCCACCGACAGCCAGGCCAGTTCGTCTCGCCCCTCCGCCGTGAGAAGATCGTAGTAGAATTTCCCGGAACAGAGCACCAGGCGGGTCACCTCCTCCTCCCGACCCACCGTCACCGGATCCGCCAGCACCGGCTGGAACCTTCCCTCCACGAGTTCCCGCACTGGAGAGGTGGCCCGGGGGTGCCTGAGCAGGCTCTTGGGAGTCATGACCACCAGCGGTCGCCGGGGAAGCGCCAGCGCCTGTCTCCGGAGGAGGTGGAAGTACTGGCCGGGGGTGGTGGGGTACGCCACCCGCATGTTGTCCTCGGCACAGAGCTGCAGGAAGCGCTCCAGCCGGGCAGAGGAGTGCTCCGGACCCTGCCCCTCGTGCCCATGGGGTAGGAGTAGGGTGAGACTCGAGAGCTGGCCCCACTTGGTCCGCCCCGAAGCGATGAACTGGTCGATGGTGACCTGGGCGGCATTCACGAAGTCTCCGAACTGCGCCTCCCAGAGCACGAAGTCCGATTCGCCAGCCACGGAGAACCCGTACTCGAACCCAAGAACCGCTGCCTCGGAGAGGGGAGAGTTGTGGATCTCGAACCGGGTGGGCGCCACCGTTCGGAGGGGCGTGGTGCGCGCTCCGGTGCGGGCGTCGTGGAGGACCAGGTGTCGCTGGGAGAAGGTGCCCCGCTCCGAGTCCTGCCCGGTAAGGCGCACCGGAACCGCTTGCTTGAGGAGTGATCCGAAGGCCAGGGACTCAGCCCACGCCCAATCCAGGGCGGTCTCCAGTCCGAAGTTGTCCCGGCGCCGGTTCAACTGGCGCTTGAGCTTGGGGTGAACGGTGAACCCGTCGGGAACCTGGAGGGCGGCGGTGTTCACCTCCGACAAGGTCTCTAGATCGGCGGCGGTCTCCGTCTCCAGCCGCTCCGGCTCGTCGGGCGGCGGAGGGAAGGGATCGTGCTCCCGCTTGTCCTTCTCCGCCAGTACGGTGGCCTGGGCTCCCCGAAGGATCTCGATGACCCGGTCCTGGGCCGCGTCCACCTCCCTCTCCTCGACGGTTCCGTCTTCGATGAGTTTCTGGGCCCAGATCTGCCGGACGGTGGGGTGCTCGTGGATCTTCTCGTACTGGATGGGCTGGGTGTAGGCGGGCTCATCCCCCTCGTTGTGTCCGTGCCGCCGGTAGCCCACCAGATCGATGACGATGTCGTCCCGGTAGTTGGTGCGATAGGCCATGGCCAGCCGCATGGCGGCGAGGCAGGCCTCGGGATCATCCCCATTCACATGGATCACCGGGATGTCGTACCCCTTGGCCAGGTCCGACGCGTACCGGGTGGACCGGCCATCTTCGGGGTTGGTGGTGAAGCCCACCTGGTTGTTCACGATGATGTGGACGGTTCCCCCCACCCGGTAGCCGTCCAGTCGGGCCAGGTTCAGGGATTCGGCCACCACCCCCTCTGCGGCGAACGCTGCGTCGCCATGGATGAGGACGGGCACCACCGAGGCCTCGTCCCGCTCGTCGCCCACCTGCTGGAGGGCCCGGGCCATCCCGCCCACCACAGGGTTCACGAACTCCAGGTGACTGGGGTTCGGTGCCAGATTCACCTCCACTTCCATCCCATTGCCCGCCGAGTAGGTGCCCACGGCCCCGTGGTGGTACTTCACGTCACCCATCCCCGCCTCCAGGAGCCACGACGGCGCCTCATCCTCCTGCGGCGCACCCTCGAACTCCCGGATGAGGTAGCGGTAGGAGATGCCCACAATGTGGGTCAAGACGTTCAGGCGTCCCCGATGGGCCATCCCCAGCACCACGCGCCGGCCGCCATGCCGCGCTGCCTCGGTGATGGCCAGGTCCAGCATGGGGACCAGCATATCATTCCCTTCCAGGGAGAAGCGCTTCTGGCCCAGATAGGTCCGGTGAAGGAACTGCTCAAGCCCTTCCACCTCCGAAAGCCTCTGCAGTACGGCGATCTTCTCGCCGGCGGGCATGGGGGCCGAATGCTTTCCGGATTCCACCTCCTTCCATAGCCAGCGGACCTTTTCCGGGTCTTCCAGGTGCTCGAACTGGAACCCGGTGGATCCGCAGTAGCTATCCCGCAGGCGCTGGAGGGTCTCGGAGAGGGGGATGTCCCCACCGTCGGCCAGGATCAGCGAGGTGGGGATGTGGTCCAGCATGTCCAGGGGGATCCCGAAGAACTCCGGATCCAGTCGGGGGTGACCAGGAGGCTCGCTCCCCAGGGGATCGATGCTGGCCAGTTGGTGTCCATGATCCCGGAAGGCCTGGATCAGCGCCGCCGCCCGGGCGATTTGCGGGAGCAGTCGACTCTCGGCGGCCTGGGCCAGGGCGTCGGAGCTGAGGCCCATGAGCTCCTTGGCGTGCCTTTGGTCGGCAGGAGCCACCGGCGTCGCCTCCAGGCTAGGACGTCCGTTCCGGTGGGGCATCTCCGGGATGACGAACCCCTGCGCCACCAATTCATCGAGTTCATCGGTGAAGAGGCGCCGCCATTCATCCGAAACGGAGGCGGGATTCAGGGTATACCGTTCGTAGATCTCCTGCACGTACCCGGCGTTGTACCCATCGGAGAGGATCGACGTCGACATGGTTCGGAGCCTCGGGTCGGCTGTACTTTGCGGTTGCGTCCGATTCGCCACCCACCCTCGTGCCGAGGGGTTCGGTGCCGATCGGAGGGTTCAGGAACCTTGAGTGTAAAGGTAGGGATTTTTACGTCTGACGCGACCCACGGCAGCCCCGCCCTTGGATCCTTTCCCATCGTGATTCTCCTCCACCGCCAAAGCAACCCATGAAATCACCCCACGCCGAGTCCGCTACGGCGCCTGATGGCACCGCAGGACCAGAGGCTGCGCTGGAAGCCGCCGGGACTCCAGACTTCGCCTTGCGGCGGATTTCCGAGAAGGCCTTCCCCGGGGTGGAGGTCCCCTTACTCCATCACCCGGAGTGGGCTCGGGAGTACCCCTGGCTGGTGCAGGGGATCACCCATCGCGGCGACCCCGACGGTGCCGACTTCGATCTGGGAATCGGGGGGAGAGCTCCGGTGGCTGACGTACTGGGGAGGTGGGAGCGGGTCCGGCAGGCGCTGGGTATGCGGGGCGTCGTCATCTCGCGGCAGGTGCACGGCGCAACCGTGCGCCTGGCTCGGGCTCCCTTAGTGGGGGTGCACCTTACGCTCCCGGCCGACGGCCACCTGACCGCTGATCCGGACCTCCTTCTGGCTGTCTCTGTGGCAGACTGCGTTCCCGTCTTCCTTGTGGAGCCCCGCTCCAGGACCCTGGCACTTCTCCACGCCGGGTGGCGAGGGGTGGCGGCCGGGGTGGTGGAGGAGGGGGTCCGGAGCCTCCAGGACCGCTTCGGGGTTGAGCCGTCATCCCTGCTGGCTCACCTGGGGCCGGCCATCTCCGGAGCCCGCTACCCCGTGGGTCCCGAGGTGCCGGTGGCGCTGGACCTCCCGGATCCCGGGAGCACGATACATCTGGACCTTACGCCCCACATCGCCGAACGCCTGGTGCGCCAGGGGGTGACCCCGGAGGCCATCACCGCCTCCTCCTACTGCGTCCACGATCACCCGGCCTTCTTCTCCCATCGGGGTGGGGACGGGGGGCGCCAGATGGCGCTCCTGGGATTCCGCGGGCGACCGGGTGAGCGCTGAACATGCCCCCTTCCTACACCCCCGGCCCCGGCCTCTGCGGCGTCTGCGCCCATGTCCGTGTGGTGCGCAACCGTCGCGGTTCAACCTTCTTTCTGTGTGGTCTCTCTGAGACGGACTCCCGATTCTCCCGATACCCGCCCCTCCCGGTCTTCCACTGCGAAGGATTCGTGGCGGCCAGGCCTCCTGAGGATGGAGAGGGGTCGGGGAAGGCGACGGGCTGATGCTAGTCTGGCTTCTGACGTCGGTGCCCCCCGTCGTCCCAGCCCCTCTGGCATGGCTGATTCTGACGGGGGCGGGCCTCTCCCTGGCGGTTCTTGCGGCCCTGGGGATCCATCGATCCTGGCTTGCGCTCCTGAGCCGCCGGCCCGGCCCCACCGAACCCTCCAGGTGGACCGGAAAGCTGCCCCTGGTGACGGTGCAACTCCCCCTTTTCAACGAGGCGGAGGTGGTGGAGCGCCTCCTCAAGGCCGTAGGAGATCTGGATTATCCCCCGGAACTCCTGGATGTCCAGGTTCTGGATGACTCGACCGATGAGACGCGGGAACTGGCGGCCAGGGCGGTTCGGCGGCTCCGGGATAGGGGGCTGGAGGTTCACCACCTGCTCCGCTCCAACCGTAGCGGCTTCAAGGCGGGGGCCCTCCAGGAGGGGCTGGCAGCGGCCCGGGGCGAGTTCATCCTCATCCTGGACGCCGACTTCGTTCCCCAGCCGGGACTCGTCCGGGAACTCCTCCCCCCCTTTTCCGACCCGGGGGTGGGGATGGTCCAGGCTCGGTGGGACCACCTGAACGAAGAGGCGGGGCTGCTGACCCGCTGTCAGGCCCTTCTCCTGGATGCCCACTTCTTCTTCGAGCAGGGTGGGCGGTATGCCGGTGGACTCTTCATGAACTTCAACGGCACCGCGGGGATGTGGCGGCGGACAGCGCTGGAAGAGGCAGGGGGATGGTCCTGGGATACCCTCACCGAGGACCTGGATGTGAGTTACCGGAGCCAGATGCAGGGCTGGCGGTTCGTGTTTCTCCCCGAGGTCGGGGTCCCGGCGGAGCTCCCGGACGCGGTTCGGGCGCTGGAGGTGCAACAGAAGCGTTGGGCCCAGGGAGGGATCCAGGCCGGCCGCAAGGTCCTCCCCCGACTCCTACGAGGAGGCTGGCCCTTGCGGGTCCGGGCTGAAGGAGTGGCTCATCTCATGGGACATGTGGCCCATCCGCTGACCCTCCTCCTGGGTGTGCTCCTCCTTCCCGCCGCAGTGGCCCGGAGCTCTCTGGGGCTCGAGCGATTCCTGATCCTGGATCTGGTTGCCTTTGCCGGGGCGAGCCTCTCCTTCCTCGCTATCTACATTTCGGCGGGCCGGACCCGGGAGCGCCCCTTTCACCGCCTCGTCCCCCGGGCCGCCGCCACCATGGCGCTGGGGGTGGGGCTCACCGCCTCCGTGTCCCGCGCGGTGTGGCGGGGGTTCCGTGGCGGGAACGCCGACGGCTTCATCCGGACGCCCAAGCGGGGTGACGGATCCGGTCGATACCGTCCACGAGGGAGCCGGACGGACCGGTCCATGAAGCTGGCCCTCCTGGTGTGGATGGGCGTTTCGGTGGCACTGGCTGCGCTCTGGGGATACTGGGGGAGCATCCCCTTCCTCCTCCTCTTTACCGTAGGGTACGCGTGGGTACTGGCGGCGGACGGGCCGGGGCCGCAGGGGCGATGGCAGCGTGCCGCAACCGCGGCGAACTCCTTCCCGTCACCCGGTTCGCTTCCGTCACCCGGTTCGCTTCCATCACCGGGCTCCCTTCCGTCATCGGGTTCGCTGCCATGAGCGGGTCCCAGGCGGGAGAGGGGCTGAACCGGGTGGCCATCGTCATCCCGGCCCTCAACGAGGAAGCGGCGTTGCCCCACGTCCTGGGGGAGATCCGTGCCGCCGGGGTGGAGCGGGTGGTGGTGGTGGACAACGGTTCAACCGACTCCACGGCGGCCGTGGCGTCGGACGCCGGAGCCCGGGTGGTGCGGGAGCCGGCGAAGGGGTACGGTGCGGCGTGCCTCGCGGGCATGGCGGCGTTGTCGGCGGATCCGCAAGTTCCCGAGGTGGTGGCATTCATGGATGGGGACGGGAGCGACGATCCCCGGGTGATTTCCAGTCTGGTGGGGCCCATCCTCAGGGGGCACGCCGATTTCGTGGTGGGGGTCCGGCGGAAGGAAGAGAGCGGGGGCGTGCCTCTCCACGCCCGGGCGGGCGATGCCGTGGTCCGGAGCCTGGCCCGGGCCCTCCACGGAGTCTGCCTCGCCGACCTTGGGCCCTTTCGGGCCATTCGTTGGAGCTCCCTTGAGTCGCTGGGGATGGATGATCGCAACTGGGGATGGACCCTACAGATGCAGCTTCGGGCCCACCGCCGGGGCCTTCGCTATCGGGAAATCCCGGTGCCCCACCGCCCCCGGCTCGCCGGCACCTCCAAGGTGTCCGGCTCCCTCCTTCCTTCCCTGCGGGCAGGGATGAAGATGTTCCGGGTCCTGTTCGCCGAGCGATGACCGGTGAGCCCTGAAGGGCGGCTCAACCCACCTCGCCGGTTCGCTCAGCCAGGAAGGTGAGCACCGGCGCCAGCGACGCCTCCGGCGCCTCTTCAGGCGGGAGGTGCCCCACCCTCGGGAGTTCAACGAGGCTGGCCCCGGGAATGTCTCGCTCCAGACGTCGCCCCAGCTCCGGGGGAACCACCGGGTCGTCCTCTCCCCACACGAGCAGGGTGGGAATCGGAAGCTCTCCAAGGCGTGACGAAACGGAGTCGGCGTCCGCCACCGCCACCTGACGGGCCGCCCTGAGGATGGCGCGGCGCCGGCGGAAGCTCTCCAGCGGGCCCCGGTAGACCTCCACCATCTCCCCGGTCACGGGACTCGATCGGTGGACGATCCCCCGGATTCCCAGGCGAAGGGCGAAGCGCGGGGGTGGTGCCAGCAGGAAGAGGTCACCCAGCACCGGAAGTTGGGCCATCCGGAGGAAAGGGGGGAGGCGCTGGGGGTAGACGGCGCCCGAGACCAGAACCAGTGACGAGGGGAGGTGAGCGCCGCCCTCATCCAGTAGCTGCAGGGTGGCCGCCACCACCACTCCCGCCCCCAGGGAGTGGCCGAAGAGAATCGGGGGAGTGCCGCCAAGGTCCCGCAGGTACGCGGCAAGGTGGCGAGCTTGGGCAAGGGGCGAGTAGTCGTCGTTCGGAGGGGTGGGGGAACGGCCGAAACCCTTGAGGTCCAGGGCATGAACCTCACCTAGACGGGATAGCGCCGGGATCCAGCGTCGCCAGAAATCGCCGCTGGCTCCGAAGCCGTGGACCAGCACAAAGGGCGGATCGCCGGAGCCCGTGCGCGTCACGTGAAAGGGGTGCTGGGTGACGGCGCTCATGGACGGGTATGGAGGGTTGGCTGGGCGACTGGTGCGGCGGACGGCTTCCCGGTCGGAGGTGGACAGGCTTTACGGCTCCTCGGCGGCTGTGTACGATTCCTTGCCATGACCATGCGCTCCCTTAGCCTCTGCCCGAGCGTTCCGGGAGGGTCGCCGGTTTCCTCCCTCCCGTCCCCCGCGCCACTTCCTCCACCCCATGGAGCCGGTGGGCGTTCCTTCCCGTGTTCTCCCCCCCCGAGACCATGAGCGATACCTCCGACGTGGCCGTCAGCCGTCTCCGTACCAATCACTCCCCCTTCGAGACCATTCAGCGAGAGCTGGAGCGGATGGTGGCCGCCGAGGAGGTCGACCTGGTCGTCCGCTTCGCCGAGCTCTTCTTCTCCAAGGCGCCTCCCGGCTTCCTGGAAGAGCGCAGCTCACAGGCGCTGGCCCGGATGGCGCTGGGCGCCTTCCGCTTCCTCCAGCGCAGCCGCCATGAGCGGGTGGATGTGGAGGTGGTGAACCCGGACGTGGACTCGGAGGGATGGTTCGCCCCGGTGACGGTGATCCGGACCAATGTGTCCGAGCGCCCCTTCATCGTAGATACCATCCGCGAGTACCTCCACTCCCGGGATCTGGCCATCGAGGTCTACATCTACCCGGTTCTCCATGTGGAGCGCGATGAGAAGGGAGAGGTGGTGGGGGTCGGTCCGTCACGGGGGCAGCGGGATCGAGAGTCGTTGGTGCACTGCGAGGTGACCCGCATCAACGACGAGGAGCGACTCCCTCTGGTCCGGGAAGACCTCAGGGACAGGCTGAATGATGTGGTGTCGGCCACCGACGACTTCGACCGGATGCTGGAGGCGGTGTCCCGGACCGTGGACAGTCTGGGCGAGACTGCCCGGTCCCAGCCCCGGTTCGCGGAAGAGGTGGAGGAGGTGCAGGCCTTCCTCCACTGGCTTCGGGACGGGGGGTTCGTCTTCCTGGGGTACCGGGCCTACGACATCGTGGATCTCCGTGGCAGGCCGTCTGTTCAGGTCGAGCGCGGGTCCGGCCTCGGGATCCTCCGCAATGAGCAGGAGTCGTCCTTCGCCACCCCGGTGCCTCTCGATGAGCTGGACGAGAACTTCCGGGAGATGGCCGAGAGCGGGCCGCTGCTCATCATCTCCAAGACCAACGCCGTCTCCACCGTCCATCGGCGGTCCCGCATGGACTACATCGGTGTGAAGAAGGTGGATGAGAAAGGCCGGGTTGTGGGCGAGCATCGCTTCATCGGTCTCTTTACCTCCCAGGCGTATTCGGAGAAGGCCGAGCGGATTCCCATCCTGCGCCAGAAGCTGGCGCACATCCTGGAAGATTCGGGGGCCCACGCCGGGTCACACGACTATAAAGAGATCCATACGATCTTCAACAGCCTTCCCAAGGAAGAGCTCTTCCTCACCTCCACCGAGGAGATCAGCAGCGACGTCCGCACGGTCCTCACCACCTTCGACTCGGATGATGTCCGCATAACCCTCCGCCGGGACCCCCTCCTCCGGGGCGTCTCCATCATGGTCATCCTGACCAAGGAACGGTTCTCCGGAGAGGTCCGGAAGCGGATTGAAGAGGCCTTCGTGGAGATGCTGGACGCGGAGGTGCTCAACTACCACCTGGCACTCGGTGGCGGTGACCAAGCCCGCCTCCACTTCTTCCTGGCCGTCAGTTCGGAGAAGCTCGATCAGGTGACTGTCCATGAGATGGAGGATGTGGTCCGGGAACTCATCCGGAGCTGGAGCGACCGGCTCCGGGAGGGTCTGGAGCGTGTGCGTCCCGCTGAGGAGGCCCGTCGCCTGGCCCGGGTCTACGGACAGGAGATGAGCCCGGAGTACCAGGCCGCGACCGACCCGGATACGGCGGTCCTGGACATCCTGGAGATGGAGGCCATGGAGGCTGAGGGCCGGGAGGTGGCCATCCAGATCAGCAATCCGTTGGCGCGCCCGTTGGTGGCTGGTGGGGACCGGGTGACGGAGCTGAAGCTCTACCTCAGGGGAGCCCGGCTGATCCTATCGGATTTCATGCCCATCCTGGAGAATTGCGGCCTCAGGGTCGTGGCCGTGACCCCCTTCGAGATCCGGACGCAGAGGGCGGCAGGGGCCATCGTCTATTCGTTCGTCGTGCAGGGTGCCGATCATGAACCGCTGGACATCGACGAGGTGGGCACACGGCTCTCGGAGATGATCCTGGCGGTTCGGCGGGGAGATGCCTCCAATGACCAGTTGAACGCACTGGTGGTGACCTCAGGACTGGCCTGGCGGGAGGTGGAGGTTCTGCGGGCCTACGCCTCCTTCGGTTTTCAGGTGGGCGCGGTTCCCAGCCGGGGGTCCCTACCGGTGGCGCTGGCCAAGTATCCGGACCTGGCCCGCCTCCTCTTCCGCCTCTTCGAACTCCGCTTCAAGCCGGAGGGCCCCATCTCCCCGGACGAGCGACAGGCCCGGGTGGACGGCGTGGACGACGAGATCCAGGAGGCCCTGACTCGGGTGGCGAGCCTGAGCGATGATCGGGCCCTGCGTCGTCTGCTGAACATGATCCACAGCACCCTCCGCACCAATTACTACCGGACCGGCGGAGTGGCGCCCACCCGCCGCAGCGGCGGCGTCCCCTACATCTCCTTCAAGTTCGATTGCCAGCGCCTGGAGGGGCCGGCCCGGAGCCGCCTCCGCTACGAGGTCTGGGTTCGCTCGTCCCGGATGGAGGGTGTCCATCACCGGGGAGCCCAGGTGGCCAGAGGCGGGATCCGCTATTCGGATCGCCCGGATGACTTCCGGACCGAGGTGCTGGGCCTCGTGTCGACCCAGATGGTGAAGAACGCCGTCATCGTCCCCGCCGGCTCCAAGGGGGGGTTCGTGACCCTGCGTCAGCTCCCGCCTCAGGAGATGGCCGATGAGGCCCGGGAGCAGTACAAGACGCTCATCCGGGGGCTCCTGGACATCACTGACAACCTGAAGGCGGGGGAGAACATCCCTCCGGAGAACGTCGTCTGCTACGATGAGCCGGATCCCTACCTGGTGGTAGCGGCCGACAAGGGGACGGCTACCTACTCGGATATGGCCAACGATGTGGCCGCCGAGTACGAGTTCTGGCTCGGCGATGCCTTCGCGTCGGGGGGGTCGGTGGGGTACGACCACAAGGAGTTGGGCATCACGGCCCGAGGTGCCTGGGAGTGCGTGAAGCGCCACTTCCTGGAACTGGGCAAGGACATCCAGGCGGAGCCCTTCACTGTGGTGGGTATCGGTGATATGTCCGGGGATGTCTTCGGCAACGGGATGCTCCTCTCCCCCTTCATCCGTCTGGTCGCGGCCTTCGACCATCGGGACATCTTCATCGATCCGGATCCGGATCCCGCCGTGTCCTTCGGGGAGAGGAAGCGCCTCTTCGAGATGGATCGGTCTACCTGGCAGGACTATGACCGGTCACTCCTCTCCGAGGGAGGGATGATCATTCCCAGGGGGACGAAGCAGGTGTTGCTCACGCCGCAGGCTCGGGCTGCACTGGGGATCGCCGATGACGAGGGTCCTCTGGACGGGGAGTCCCTCATTCGCCACATCCTGCGGGCGCCGGTAGAGCTTCTGTGGAACGGGGGTATCGGCACCTATATCAAGGCCGCGTCCCAGAGTCATGCCGACGCCGGTGATCCTTCCAATGACACGGTCCGGGTGAATGCCTCCGAGCTCCGGTGCCAGGTGGTGGGCGAGGGCGGGAATCTGGGGATGACCCAGCGGGCCCGCATCGAGTACGCCCTTGCAGGGGGCAGGCTAAATACCGACGCCATCGAC
Source organism: Gemmatimonadota bacterium (assembly GCA_007121775.1). Taxonomy (GTDB): domain Bacteria; phylum Gemmatimonadota; class Gemmatimonadetes; order Longimicrobiales; family Gaopeijiaceae; genus PWLA01. The sequence goes on along the minus strand of SKJY01000107.1, from coordinate 4,955 downwards.
AATTCAGGGGGGGTTGACCTGTCGGACCGAGAGGTGAACCTCAAGATCCTTCTAGCGGGAGCAGTGGAGGCGGGGCGCCTCACCTCGGTGCGTCGCAATGAGTTGCTCCGTGAACTGGCCGTGCCCGTTTCGGAACTCGTCCTGAAGGACAACGAGTCACAGAGCCTCGCCATCTCCCTGGAGCAGCATCGATCCCGGGAGGGCATTGATGACCTTCGGGATCTCATGTCTGGGTTGGAGCGACGCGGCCTCCTGGATCGGGCCGCCGAGACGCTTCCCAGTTGGGAGGTGCTTCTGGAGCGGCAGGAGAACGGACTTGAGCCCTTCACGCGGCCGGAGCTGTCGGTGCTGCTGGCCTACGCCAAACTGCACCTGACCAACCAGATCCTGGCTAGCGACCTACCGGATGATCCAGCCGCGGGCCAATACCTCCGGGACTACTTTCCCCCTGCGGCCCTCTCCGCTGCCGGTGGCGAGGCGCTCCAGGGCCACCGACTCCGCCGGGAGATCATCGCCGGGCAGATCACCAATGATCTGGTGGACATCATGGGAGCCGGCTTCATCTACCGGACAAGCCGTGGAACCGGACGAGATCCCGCTGATGTGGCCCGGGCCTGGCTGGTGGCGGCCCGCCTCATCGGACACCGGGAGCTGCGGGCCCGCCTGGGCCTCTCCCAGGCCATCATGCCACTCACGTCAGGGTATCGCTGGATGCTGGGGCTGGGCCGGGTCCTGGAGCGGACCTGTCGGTGGGTTCTATCCAACTATCCGGATCTGTCCCACACCGGGGAGGCGGTGGACGAAAATCTGGGCGGCCTGGCGCGCCTCAGGGGGACCTTCTCCGAGATCGTTTCCGGGGAAGACAAGTCCATCCATGACCGGCTGGTCTCGGAGATTCGCAGGGACGGGGCCGATGAATCGCTTTCGGGGACCCTCATAACCCTCCGCTTCGTGGATCAACTCCTGGAGATCCTCAGGGTCCATCGCCTCACAGCGGTGGATGCCCTGGATGTGGGAAAGACCTTCTACCGCATCTCGGAACTCCTCTGGATCCCCTGGCTCCGTCACGCCATCTTCTCCGCCGCCGGTGACGACCGCTGGGAGCAAAGAGCGGCCCAGGCCCTGAGTGACGACCTGACCTGGGCCCATCAGCGAATGGTGGCGGCCGCAGTGGGAATGCGTGAGCACTCCGGATCGGTGGAGGCTGCTGTGGAGGAACTCTCAAGAGCCCACGCCGGGCCACTTCAGCGCTACCAGGATCTGGTAGGGGAAATCGATGCAGAGGGGAGGAGTGGGCTGCCCGCGCTCACGGTGGCGGTCCGGGAACTCATGGGGCTTGCCGATCGGCTGCCGGATGGGAAGGAGGTAGTGGCGGGCTGATTCCAACTCGCTGCCGACCGGCCCTCGGGAATTCCCTGGGGCCGGTCGGCAGCGGGGGCGCGGCAGTGCCGACCGGCCTCAGCCCCGGGACACCTTCATCACATCCTCCACGTACTCATCCACCCTGGCGATCACGCCCACCAGTTCCTTGCGCTCTTCGGCGGCGCTCAGGTCCGAAGCGAATCTGAGGAAGACCTGGCGGATCGCGTCCCGCCCCTCTGCGGTCGCAGCCCGGGACCGCCGCCGCCGCCGGGGGCGCTGCTTGCGAGCCGGGTCGGCCATGCTCTGACGGCGCTTGATCTGCAAGGGGAACCGGGCGTTGAATTGCCGCAGGGAGAGATTCTCCACTGCCGGATCCTCCTTCTTGGCCAACTCAAAGAGTTCGGACGTTTCAATGTCCGGGTTCTCCTGGAGCTTCTGCTCCACGAAGCGCATCACCTTCTCGACGGAATCCGCCATTCTGGCTCCCCCCGGGCGAAGGATGCAGGATCCAGCCCGGCTTGGTGTGGAATATTGATGGGATATTGACGAATAAACCGGCGTTTCAAGGTTTTGTCAACTCTTTCCCGGAAGATCCCAAGCCCTTCCACCTATAGATGTCGAATATGTCGGAAAGCGACGGAAAGTGATGTCCGGCTCAGACCCCAGGTTTGAGGTCAGGTACCGGTGACGGTGGCCGACTCGCGGAGGGAGATCCGGTACCCGAATGTCTCTTCGAAGAGGCCTTTCTTCTTTGCCACAGCCCACCGCTCGAGCATTACGTCACCGTCCACCTGAAGTTCGAGTTCCAGGTCCAAGCCCTGCACCTGCATATCCACGTCCCTCACTACCTGCAGATGTTGACTATCAAGCGCATCGGCCAGACGCACGATTGCGGACAATTGGTCCACACGGACGCGATCCTCAGGAGATAGCTTCATGTAGTCGTCGTGGTGTGGCTGCGGGTGATTCTTGCGGTGGTAGCGTGCAATGTTGGCCACCATGAGGTTCTCCGTCGGGGTGAGCCCGGGGAGTTCGGACCTGTAGATGAGATAGAGGGAGTGCTTGTGGTGGCGCTTGAAGGATATGAAGAGGCCAATATCGTGAAGGATGGCCGCTGCCATCAGGAGCTGCCTGTCCCGTCTTCCGAGACCGTGGAGTTCCTGGAGGAGATCGAAGAGACGTAGAGACAATCTGGCCACCTGAAGGCCGTGGGCCTCGTCGAACATGAACCTGCGACCCAGCGAGATGGCGCTCTGGCGGAGCTGAGTGAGGGCCAGTTGCTCTCCACCGTCCTCGGCGGTGAGGGTGTCCATGAGGTCGAGGATGAGACCTTCCTTGACACCTACCTGCGGTACCAGGATGGTTTCGGCCTTCGCCTCCCGGGCGAGCCTGAGATAGACTGTGGCAGCCGGAAGGATGACGTCGGCACGATCTTCTCGGAGCTTCAGCCGGGCGATGCGCTCACGGTAGGAGAGACGGGTGAGTAGTTGGAGTAACCGGTCCAGGTCCGCCACATCCAGATGACGGACTCCTTCCTCGTCCTCCGGGGCGGCAGCCAGCCCGGCCAGTTCATCGATGTTCCCTCCGGTGGCGATGAATCCTGACGGAGTCCAGTAGGTGGCTGGTGCAGGGATCCGCAGTACCGAAACGTATTCCTCAAGGAGCTGTCGGAAGCGTCCTGGCTCATGTTCTGCCTGGGATAGCTCCTCCAGAAGCCGGACCGAACCCATGGTGTGGGACTCGCTCCAGAGCATCCCTGCATCGTCCAGGAGGGAGACCTCCACGCTTCCTCCACCCAGATCCGCCAGGATCCACTGCCCTCCAGAGAGGTCGATGCGGGAGGCCACCGCACGATGGACCAGACGGGCCTCCTCCGCGCCGGTGATAACCTCCAGCCGGATGCCGCTGTCTCTGAAGATTCGATCGACGAGCTGCGCGCCATTCCTGGCCTCCCGCACGGCGCTGGTGGCGACAGCGCGGAAGTGGGTGACACCCAGGGCATCGAAGCGCTCCCGGAATGAACGGAAGGCCTGGGTGGTGGCGTCCATGGTTCGAGGGTCCAGACGGCCCCGCAGGAACACCTGATGCCCGAGCCGGATTGGGGCCCGTTCGTACTCCAGAATGGTATGTCTACCTGCTGCCGAGAATTCCACGGCCAGAAAGCGGATGGCGTTGGAGCCGGTATCGACACAGCCCACGCGGAGAGGGAATTGGGAAGGAGCGCCAGAAGAAGTCATGGTCTTCGCAGAAGGAGGAGGGAGAGCGAAGCGTAGGGTCCCCGCATGGGACCGGCCTCCACCGCGGGCAGTTCCGTTGTAGCCGAGGTAAACCGGTATCCACCTCCCACGGCGACGATCCAGGACCGAGGCAGGGAGAGTCGATACTCCAAGCCCGTTTCCAGTATCCGGAAATTGTCTGAATTCAGTTCTGCGGCCACCAGCGGTGAGCGGAGCCGGCTGGTACCGGCTCCCAATAGGATGTGGGTGTTGAAGCCCTCCTCGGTTCCGCCGGAGGTAGGGCCGTACCTCAGGAGAAGACCCCCATACCCCAGCGCCAAGTCGGAAAGGGTCTGCGCCTCCGCCGAGGATACGGGGACATCCCGGAGTCCGACACTGCCCTCACCCATCAGTTCGAGGTGGGGCGAAAGGCGGATGCCCAGTCCGAGCCCAACCATGGGTACCAGGTGGTCTGCCACCACCATGGCGGTTGTGCGAAGTCCCACCACGGCCCCAACCCGTCCCTCCGGCCCGAGACGTGGCTCCCCGGCATCCTGTGCCACAAGCGACAAGGGGAGCGCGGGGGTGCCGGCCAGGCAGAGGAGGAGGGCACTGACGAGTCGGACCATGGAGGGGCGGGACGGGGGTGTGAGGCGGGCGGTGCGGCTGCAACCGAGCATGCGGGAGAAACCGGAGTGTACAGGAACGCCCAAAGATAGGTCGGGTCAGCCCCTCCCGGCGAGGGTTCGATTCCATTGCTGTCACGGGAAGAGTCCAGGGGCGGCCCCTTCCGGAACGGCGCCATGACCCGGTTCCAGCATTGGGGAAGGGCACGTACCCCAGGATCCCAAGATCCCCAATCCCACCAACCGAAATCCGGACGCCCCGAATCCGAGCACTCGGGGTCCCAGCACCCCAAGTCCAACCCCCCCCGAATCCGAGCACTCGGGGTCCCAGCACCCGAGAGAGGAGTGGGGGCGGTGAAGACCTCAATCAGGGCGCAGTAGGGAGACCATGTGATTGAGACTTTGGGCAATGCTCCGCCTTCAGTCATGCCGGCAGCGGCCGTCGGGCTCGGTGTGAATCCGACCAAAAATAGAATCTGGATTCTATTTTTGGTTCCTCGCGCTGGCTGAGGGAGGGAGGTGGGGGCGAGGGAGAGCCCCTCTCTGGTTCGCGCGACTTCCAGCTGCATTGGGAGTTCGGTCCGCGCGAGGGAGTCCGGTCTTTGCGGGGCTTGGTCTCTCCCCCCAGCAAACCCCCTCGGACGGTCGGCCTCGTCGCCCTTGAGGCTGGGCCGCGAGCGCGGGGTCGCGAGGGCAGCGCGAGGATCGGACCGTCGAGGCAGCCACGCGGTGGGTTTTGCTGAACGGAGGG
>SKJY01000291.1 GCA_007121775.1 Gemmatimonadota bacterium | reverse complement strand
GCCCTCGTCAAGGGAATGGACGACTGGGTCGAGGAGGATGTGGAGGAGGTCCGGCAGGGGTCGGAGCGGGCCATCCACGTCATCGAGGGCCCCCTCATGGACGGGATGAACCGGGTGGGCGATCTCTTCGGGGCCGGGAAGATGTTCCTCCCCCAGGTGGTGAAGAGCGCCCGGGTCATGAAGAAGGCGGTGGCCCACCTGATCCCCCACATCGAGCGGGAGACGGAGGCGGACCGGGCTGCCGGGATCCAGGCGGAGCGGGACGATGGGAAGGGGACGGTGGTCCTGGCCACGGTGAAGGGCGACGTCCACGACATCGGGAAGAACATCGTCGGGGTCGTGCTCCAGTGTAATGGCTACCGGGTGGTGGACCTGGGGGTCATGGTCCCCGCCGACCGGATCCTGTCTGCGGCCCGGGAGGAAGGGGCCCACGTCATCGGCCTCTCCGGTCTCATCACCCCTTCGTTGGATGAGATGGTGCATGTGGCCGGCGAGATGGAGCGGGAGGGGTTCAGCCTGCCCCTTCTCATCGGTGGCGCCACCACCTCCCGGACCCACACGGCGGTGAAGATCGAGGAGCGTTACAGCGGTCCCACCCTCCATGTGGACGACGCCTCACGGGCGGTGGGGGTGATCTCGAGCCTCCTGAGTCGGCGGGAGGCCCCGGCCTTCATCGCCCGGACCCGGGAGGAGTACGCCGGGATCCGCGAGCGGCACCGGGGCCGTCGGGACCGCTCGCCTCTCCTCCCCCTGGAAGAGGCTCGCCGGAACCGCTTCCCCGTGGACTGGGGCGTCTACACCCCGGAGCGCCCCGCCGCACCGGGACGCCACGTGTTCATGGAGGAGGATCTCACCCGGCTTCGGGGCTTCATCGACTGGACGCCCTTCTTCCAGTCGTGGGAGCTGCGGGGCACCTACCCGGAGATTCTCTCGGATTCGGAGGTGGGGGAGACGGCCCGCTCTCTCTTCCGGGATGCGGAGGAGCTCCTGGACCGGATGACCGGGGAGGGGTGGCTCACCGCCCGGGGGGCGGCGCTCCTGGCCCCGGCCAACGCTGTGGGCGATGACATCGAACTCTATCACGATGAGAGCCGTGAGCAGGTCCGGGCCCGGATCCACACGCTGCGCCAGCAGTTTGCCAAGCGGGCCAGGGAAGGGGAGTTCCGCCCCAATCTGGCGTTGGCCGACTTCGTGGCACCCCGAGAGACGGGGATCCCGGACTGGGCCGGCGCCTTCGCCGTCACCGCCGGGATCGGGCTGGAGGCGGTGACGGCCCGCTTCGACCGGGAGCACGACGACTTCCGGAGCATCCTGGCCCGGGCGCTGGCGGACCGCCTGGCGGAGGCCTACGCGGAGTTCCTCCACCAGCGGGTGAGGCGGGAACTCTGGGGATACGCCGGCGAGGAGGCCCTCTCCAACGATGAGCTCATCTCCGAGCGTTATCGGGGGATCCGGCCGGCGCCGGGCTACCCGGCCTGTCCAGACCACTCGGAGAAGCGGACCCTCATGGAGTTGGTGGGAGCCGACGAGTTGGGGATCCGCCTCACCGAGAGCTGCGCCATGCTCCCCACCGCTTCCGTGAGCGGATGGTATCTGGGGCACCCCGACTCCTTCTACTTCGGCGTTGGCCGGGTTGGGTGGGATCAGCTCGCCGACTACGCCCACCGTCGGGGGATCACCGAGGAGGAGGCGGAGCGGTGGCTCCGGCCGAATCTGGACGATCGGGAGGTGGCCCGTGGATGAGGGACCGGGAGATTTCAGGGCACGGCTCGCCGATGGCCGCATCCACCTCCTGGACGGGGCCATGGGGACGGTCCTCTACGAGCGCGGCGTCTTCGTCAACGTCTGCTACGACGAGCTGAACGTCTCCCGGCCCGAATTGGTGGAGGGGATCCACCGGGAGTATGTGGAGGCCGGGGCCCGGATCCTCGAGACCAACACCTTCGGCGCCAATCCGGTGAAGCTCTCGAGCTTCGGACTCGAGGCCCGTACGGCGGAGATCAACCGGGCTGCCGTGGACCGGGCCCGGGCCGGGGCGACGGCGGCCCGGCTCCCTGCCGGGGAGCGCTGCGACGACGTCCTGGTGCTGGGCGCCGTGGGGCCGCTGGGGATCCGCATCGAGCCCTGGGGGCCTACCGCGGAGGAGGAGGCCAGGGGGTACTTCGCCCGTCAGGTTGAAGGGCTCCTGGAGGGCGGAGTGGACGGATTCGTCCTGGAGACGTTCCAGGATGTACGGGAGTTGGGCCAGGCGCTCCGGGCGGTGAAGGAGGCGTGCGATCTCCCGGTGATGACCCAGGTCACCATCGAGGGTGGAGGGCGCACCTCCTACGGCACCGATGTGGAAGAGGCGGTCCGGCTCCTTGAGGAGTGGGGTGCCGACGCCGTGGGGGTGAACTGCTCGGTGGGGCCGGCTGAGATCCTGGACGCCCTGGAGCGCATGACTGCGGTCAGTAGCGTCCCACTCTCGGCGCAGCCCAACGCGGGGCTCCCCCGCACCGTGGGAGACCGGAAGATCTACATGGCGAGCCCCGAGTACATGGCCCGCTACGCCCGGCGCATGGCTGAGGTGGGTGCCCGCTTCATCGGTGGCTGCTGCGGAACCACACCGGACCACATCCGGGCCATGGGTGAGGCGCTGGAGGGTCTGGAGCAGGCCCCGGAACGGCGGGCTCCTCCGTCGCCTGTGCGTGTTCGGGGCGGGACTCCCCGGCCCCCTGAACCCCTGAGCGAAAGGTCGCCTCTGGGACGGCGTCTGGCGGAGGGCCAGTTCGTCACCTCGGTGGAGCTGGTGCCTCCCCTGGGGTGGGATCCCGATGCGCTCCTGGGGGAGGCCCGGCGAGCTCGCCTTGCCGGGGTGGATGTGGTCTCCATCCCCGACGCCCCCAGGGCCCGGGCTCGGATGGCGGCGCTCCCGGCAGCGATCCTGGTACAGCGGGAGACGGGGCTCGACGTCCTGGCCCACTACGCCTGTCGCGACCGGAACATGCTGGGGATGATCTCCGACCTCCTGGGGGCCGCCGCCGCCGGGGTCCGGAATCTCCTGGCGGTCACCGGTGATCTGCCACCCACCGGGCCCTACGGCGACCGAGCCTCAACCCTGGACATTGACTCCATCGGACTCACCAACGTCCTTCACCACCTGAACCGGGGAGTGGACCCGGGGGGGAGCCCCATCCACGTCCCGACCCCCTTCGTCATCGGCGTCGCGCTGAATCAGGGGGCCACGGACCTGGAGCGGGAACACCGGCGCTTTCGCTGGAAGGTGGACGCCGGTGCCGAGTTCGCCGTGACGCAGCCGGTGTTCGATCCCGTGGCGCTCCTGAGATTCCTGGACCGGACCTTCGATCCGGGAGGGCAGAGCCTCCCGGTCCTGGCCGGGGTGTGGCCGCTGGATTCGGTCCGGACCGCCGAGTTCCTCCATCACGAGGTTCCGGGCATTGAGGTGCCCGGGGAGGTTATGGACCGGATGCGGGAGGCCGAGGCGCAAGGGCCTGAGGCAGCCCGGGAGGTGGGTGTGGAGTTGGCAGTGGAGGCGGCAGTGGCCCTCCTCCCCCGGATCGGCGGGATCCATGTGACGGCTCCCCGCGGGGAGGTGGAGCGTGCGCTGGAGGTGGCGCGTCGTATCCGGCTTCGCATGGCCACGCCGGTGGGGCTCAGTCAGTGAGGGAGATGGAATCAATGGAGACGGGACGGGAGAGGTCGGTGGATCTGGGATCAGAAACGGAAAGGACAAGGGGGATCTCAGATCGTTTCCAGGGTCGTCCAAGTGTATTCATGGATGAACTTTACGACTCACAACCTGTCATGGCGGTTGAGCTCCGTCCGCCCCCGGCTGATCTCACTCCCGATGCGTCGGTGGATGCCTGGATCCGCCTCGAGCACGGGGTGCTGCGTCTCCTGGAAGATCGGCGCTTCATCCTCTTTACCGATGATGCGGTGGGTGATCGGGAAGAGGAGAGCCTCCGGGTCCTCACCACCAGCCTGGGCGCCGACGCGGACCTGACCAGGGTCATTCCCTTCCTCACCTGCAAGCATACCCTGGAGTACTGCGGCCTTTTCGCTCGCCGGGCCCAAGCCCACGGCCTCGGGGGTATGACGGTGACCGGTGGGGATGTGCAGGTGGGACCGCCGCGCTGCCTCCCCCGCTCTCGGGATCTCCGGGCCCATCTGAGGCCCCGGGTCCCTGGGCTTCCCATGGGAGCATGGGTGAACCCCTTCCGGGACGCCGCTGAACAGGTGGGGCTCCTCCTCAACGAAGGACACGGCGCCGACTACTTTCTGACCCAGGTCATTTCCCATCATGACATGGCTCCCGTGGACCGATTCCTGGAAGAGGCGGAGCGTCGGGGCGTGACCATGCCGGGCCTGTTCGGCGTCTTCTTCTACCGCAGCGCGAACCCCGCCACGCTCCAGCGGTTGGCGCGCTTCCTCCCGGTGCCGGCCCGGGAACTCATCCGGGAGTTCGAATCGGGTGCTTCCGCCGAGGAGATCTGCGCCCGGACGGTCCGGGCCCTGGCGGAGCGGGGGATCCGGAAGGTCTATGTGAGCAACCTGGCGGCGGAGGATGCGGTGGGTCGGCTCCGTACGGTGGAGTCGTTCCTGTGAAGCGCGCGGAGCACGGCCGGTCCTCCCGACCGAGCCTCGGCTTGCCCGTGGCTCGGGCTCGGGGCCGCCCCTTTGACCTGACCCGGTCGGAGGGTCTTTCCCGTCGCTTCCGCCAGCGTGGCTTGTGACACTGCCGTGGGCGTTGCCCCCTGGGACATCTTCTTCCATAATCCGAGCTTCGGGCCGCTCGGTCCCCGCCTCTACGGGGACCGGCCGCCGCCCCCCCGCACCTGATCCGGGAGTCCGTTCCCAACCGTGTACGCCATGACCCCCTGGGTGACCCGCCTCCTCGTCCTGAACGTGGTCATCTACTTCCTCACGGCCCCCATCCGGGAGGCGGTGTTCCCCCGCTTCGGGTGGATCCCCGCCTACGGGCTCTTCCAGCCGTGGACCATCATCACGTACCAGTTCCTCCACGCCAACTTCCTCCACATCCTCTTCAACATGATCGGGCTCTTCTTCTTCGGGCCCCGTCTGGAGAGTCGGATCGGAAGCCGCCACTTCCTGGGGTTGTACCTGGTGAGTGGGATCGTGGGGGCTCTCCTCTCGGTGATCACCCCCTACGCCCTCATCGTGGGGGCGTCCGGCGCCGTGTTCGGCGTTCTCCTTGGGTTTGCCCGCTACTACCCGGATGAGCGCATCTTCATCTATGGGATCATCCCCATCCGCGCCAAGGTTCTGGTCATCGGGCTCGCGGTCATCTCCATCTGGGCCGGAATCGGGGGTGGGGGGAATGTGGCCCACTTCGCCCACCTAGGGGGTTTTTTGGGGGGGTGGGGCTACCTGAAGATCCTGGAACGCAACTCCGGGGCTGAGCGCTTCAAGCGGAAGATGGAGAAGGCCCAGGCCCCCAGCCGACCCTCGGGTCAGGTGCTTGAGCGGTGGCGTTCCGTGGACACCGAGCGACTCCATCCCCTGAATCGGGAAGAATACGAGCGCATCATGGAGAAGGTGGACCGATCCGGTCCGGCCTCTCTCACCGTCCACGAGAAGGGCTTCCTGGAGAGGATGAGTTCGGGCGGGTGAGGCGGGCACGCCCCGAGGGGGGAAGCGTTGGGCCCCGGAGGGCCACGCCCGGTGAATGAATCCTCAGTCCAGGGGCCCCGGAGGCTTTCGGAGCTTCTTCCGCTTGGAGCGCCTCCTCTTGGCCTCCAGGCGCTTCCGCTTCTCGCTACGGGGGACCCTGGTGCGTTTCCGCGGCTTCCGCTTCCGGCCCCGCTCCT
>SKJY01000041.1 GCA_007121775.1 Gemmatimonadota bacterium | reverse complement strand
GAGGGCACAGAGCGGCCTACCGGGCGTAGCGGTCTGGGAGGACCGGGAGGATCCCCTCCACAATCTTCGCCTTGCAGCGGTGGCACGTTTGCGGTTGCGGGCGGATCTCGTCCATCAGAAGCGGACGCGAATGCCCCAGCGAACGGTCCTCCCCCGGACGGCCATCCCCGGACTCAGTGCAGAGGATATACCACCTGACACCAGGATAGGAGCACCACCAGCCGACTTGCTCAGACATCGCTCGCTTATCTCGAATCGGAGGGCTTCAACCCCCGCCAGCGTTGCATCAATTGACCCCTTTACCGGGTCGAATTCAGGGGCGCAGTCCCCCTCGCGAGCTCGATGCTCTCGAGGATGTGGGCCAGGTAGAGGGCTGGGTCCGGCGATTTCACAGGATCGTCCCCTCGTCGGCGAGGACTCGGTCACGCATGAGGGGGTGGAGGGACCCGTACGTCGTCGCCTCCACCTGGATCCCGAGTTCATCCGTCAAGTCCTGTTCAAGCCCGACCAGGTCCAGAAGTGATGAACCCGGAGGCAGCTCGACCAGCAGGTCGAGATCGCTCGCCGGTTCTTCCTGACCTCGGGCGTACGAGCCGAACACGCTTGCTCGCCGAACGCCGTACCGGCGCAGGATCGGGCGCGCCCTCTCGGCCAAGGTCTCGATCGCAGTAGCCATGCTTCGAAGATACGCCTCCAGCCCAAGCGCGGATAGCGAGATCCGCGCTGGACGTGCATCTGGCTAACGCCCTGGCGTTCACCTGCGGACCGCGAAGCGGGCTGTCCGGTGCAACGCCTCGTTATGTTCGCAGACGTCGCCGGGAGGTCTAGGGGCCTGCCGTCCGGACCTAACCAGGGCCGATGCCATCGAGGGCAGCGAGGATCTCCGGAACAACCGGCAGGAGGTCCCGAACGCGGTTCGATGCAGCGCGAACCACAACGATCCCGAACGGCCTTCCCGAAAGGACCTGCTGGAACTTGAATTTGCTGTCCATCGTGACGAGCGCGTCGAACCGATCAGCAGCTCGGCGGAGCAACTCGCCGTTCTTGATCCCGGACCAGCCCATGCCGGTCACGGTCTCGACGGAGTGGTCCGACAGCTCTGCCAAGAGACCAACCGGAAGGTTCTCGTCAAGGAGAACGCGCACGGTCCAAGACGGAGTCGCCAGCCAGTTCGAGTGCGACCAGCGCGCGTTCGCGGGAGACAGAGGGGAATTGCTGGAGGAACTCGTCCAGGGTCTCGCCTGCTTCCGGATACTCGAAGAGAGTCTTGACGGGTACCCGCGTCCCAGCGAACACAGGGGTCCCACCGAGGATTTCTGGGTCGCTGTGCACGACATCCGCGACCGATGGCATCCTCACCCTCCCAATGATCTCGACGACCTTGGCGTGGGCCCTGCTCTGCAGGGGCCGTGACAAGGCGGAGAGTTGGGACGGGGGGGCGCCGCTGAGGCGCCCCGGAGCCGGAAACCCTCGCAGTTATGCCCTGAATTGCGCTCTCGACCAGATGTTACCCGGTCGGACCGGAACCACTTGACACCATATGCGGTATCACATACGGTGTCGTATGAGACGCGTCGTGATCGATACCAACGTCCTCATCGCAGGGCTTCGGTCCCGCCATGGGGCCTCGAACAAGGTGCTATCGCTGATCGGTGGTGACACGTTCGTGACCGCGATCTCCGTTCCGCTCGTGCTTGAATACGAGGAAGCCACACAGCGCCACGCCGAAGCGCTTCCCTACTCCCGCGACGAGCTGACCGAGATCGTTGATTTCATTTGTGCACACTCCGAAGCGCACCCGATCTACTACCTGTGGAGGCCATCGTTACCTGATCCGAAGGACCACCACGTACTCGAGATCGCCGTGGCTGCCCAGTGCGACACCATCATCACTTTCAACCGGGCCGATTTTCTCGATATCGACCGTTTTGGGATCCAGGTGCAAACCCCTGGGGCGTTCCTCAAGGAGGTCAAACCATGAGCCAAATGACTCTTCGTCTTCCCGAGTCGCTCCACAAGAGCCTCAAGGAGATCGCCGAGAAGGAGAACATCTCGGCCAACCAGTTCGTCACCCTCGCCGTCGCCGAGAAGATCAGCGCGCTCACCACCGCAGATCTGATCGAGCAGCGTGCAGCTCGTGCGCCTGATCGGAAGCGGTATGAGGAGCTTCTCGCCAAGGCTCCCGATGTCGAGTCCGACGAGGAGGACCGTCTCTGACTCCTCCTCTTCGTGGGACACCCAGTCCCGCGTGCGACCGAAAGCAATGTGGCGTATAACGCTGATGATCCGGCGTCGGTACAGGGGACTGCGCCCCCAGATTCGACCTAGTAAAGGGGTCAATTGACGCAACGCATCGGAGGGTCAATCTGGGGGCGCCCGACCCTGAAGAGTGGTTGACCGATGTGGTAATGATCTCGCGGGTGGCGCCCACAGATGAGTGGTTGAGATGCACCTCTGCCTCCAGCGTGAGATCCGGACCTCGCCCCTCGCGCACCTCGTAACCGCTGTCGACGAGTACTTCTGCGGCACAGGCCATCGCGCCATCTCCGGATGCCCGGCACCTTGAAATCACCCCCCATGACTAGCTGGCCCGTTTCCGCTGCGCCTCCCGGCGGTCCTGCGACGCCTGCTCCCGGGCCTCCGCGCGGACGCCCTCCTCGTGCTTCCGCGCCCCCTCGGCCCCCTTTGGCCGCGCATCGAGCCGCCCGAGCGCCTCGTCCCGACCATAGAGGACAAGCCGGTCCCCGCCCTCTACCCGCGTGTGCCCCCGCGGCGCTCCCACGTAGTCGCCGTTCGCCCGCTCGATCCCCAGCACGATGATCCCCTCGTCCCGAAGTGCCAGCCCGGCCAGGTCCTCGCCTTCCAGCCAGTCGTCGGTCCCCACCCGTAACTCGCGCACCCCGTAGTCATCGCTGAGGTGCAGGAGCTGCGCATAGTCCCGGACCTCCAGATCAGTCCAGCGGTTCAGGGCCCACGCGATCGCTAGCGAGAGCCACTGGTCCACCAACCGGCTCCGCGCCAGGAGCCAGAGCGCCAACAGCCCGAGTGCCAGCACGCTCAGCCGGACCATCAGCGCCACCTCGTCCTCCCCGCGATCCACGACCCCAACCACCAGCGAGGCGATGACCGATACGACCCCGGCGTTCCCCAGCAGCATGAGAGTCATGGCGAGCCGACGCCTCACCGGATGCTGGGTGACCCGTTCTGCCTCCCGTGTGGTGAAACCGACCCCGGTGAAGGCGGATCTGGCTTGGAAGCGAGCGGCATCTCGGGAGAGACCGGTGTGCATCAGAGCCACCGCCGCCACCCTCGTCACTAGGATGGACAGGGCAATGATGACCAGGACTGAGATGATGGCGATCATGGCTACGCGACCTCGCTGCCAGATAGCGACCGGCGATCCGTGGAGCTATCCAGCGTCGGACGAACGTCTTCCTGGGAGAGGGTGCGAAAAATTCAGTGGACGTCGAAGGCCCGGGCTACCTCAGCGTCGGACTTCTCGCCCTTCAGTACCTCCAGCACGACCGTGAACTTGAACTTCGGTGAATACCGCTTGAAGGTATGAGGTGGGGCGCGATTCCGACGACATCTTCCCGGGTTCGTTCTTCTTCCGCATGAGAGCTTCTCCTGATTCAGGGAAGCGGGAGCTTGCAGCAAGGGGATCTCCCGACAGACGGCCGCAATCCCCTTTCCCAGATTGTGTAAGCCGTTGGTTCGCTCCACCCTCTCGAATCTCCGGAGGGGCCCCAGGGCGGGCAATCCGTGCCCACTGAATTACTCCCCCGCCGACCGAGGCGGGGTGAGCCCCCCATCCGAAAGCTCCCGCCTCAACCAGGCACGGGCAAAGCGGAGATCCCGCTGGACCGTGGCGACGCCTACCTTCAGGACTTCGGCGATCTCACCTGCATTCAGTCCGCCGAAGTACCGGAGCTCGACCACCCGTTCCTTCCGGGAATCCATAGCCGCTAGGCGCCGGAGGGCGTCATCCAGCTCTAGAAGGCCGTCCGCAGGCGTTTCCTTGCCCATGAGGCCCTCTTGGAGGGTCACCGGCACGGCTCCACCGCCTCGCTTCTCGGCACGCCGAGCCCGGGCGTGATCGACCAGGATGCGTCTCATGGTTCCGGAGGCTACGGCGAAGAAGTGGGCCCGGTCCTGCCAGGGGATGTGCACGCCCACAAGCCGCGCATACGCCTCATGCACCAGCGCGGTGGATTGGAGTGTGTGATCCGACCGCTCCACCGCCAGATGCCGCGCCGCCACCTGCCGGAGTTCTTCGTAGACCAGGGGAATCAGAAGGTCGAGGGCCCGGGAATCTCCCCCGCGCCAATCATTGAGGAGTGTGGTAATGGCGGGGGTGGGGGTTGGATCCACAAGGCGCCTCCGCAACCGATCAGAGGGACAAGAGCATGTAGGGACGATGGGCAGTATCGGGCCCCCATATCGGATTTGCAAAGCGCCCGGTGACTCCGAGCCGGGTGCAACCGGAGAGACGGGCCTGGGAAGGGCCATAGGTTGGCAGAGATGTCATGGGGATGGAGGGGGGATGATCGAGTCCGCTCCCATCCTCCGCTATTGAGGCAGGCAGAGCAGGAGATCCCTGCTCATGACATCCTGCATCAACCCATAGGCTGCCCCATGCTTGCTCTCCGACGCTCCACCACGCCCGGCGCCGGCTCGCGCCTGCCCATTCCTGGTCGCCCGTCGCTCCTGACACTGGCCCTCCTGGTCCTTTTCGCCTCGGCCTGTTCCGAGAGCATGACGGACCCGATCCCTTCCAACTCTCCTCCCAGAGCGGAGATCCGTGCCGACGGTCTCGCATCGGCAGGGGCGCTCGTAACCCTGGATGGAAGCTTGAGCAGCGATCCGGACGGGGATCCCCTCACCTTCCGCTGGACCCAGATCGACGGGCCGTCCGTTGGAACCCTGGCCGCGGTGCCCACCCCCAGCTTTACCGCCCCGAACCAGATCAGCGACCTGTCGTTCCAGTTGGTCGTGAACGATGGCCTGGTGGATAGCCCGCCGGCGGAGGTGAGAATCCTGGTCGTGCGGGACCGGAACCGGGCGGTCTTCGTGAGTCCTTCGGGAAGCGCGAACGGAGCGGGAACCAGGGAGTCCCCCATCTCGTCCCTCTCCGCCGCAGTGTCCCGGGCGGCCGCCGGCCAAGCCGACATTTATCTGGCGGCAGGCACATGGGACGAAACCCTCGTCCTCCGCTCGGGAGTGAGCGTCTTCGGCGGCTTCGAGTCCGGCACATGGCGACGCGACCCGACCCGTCATGCCTCCGTGGTCCGGGGAGCTGACCAGGGAGGTCTCCGATTCGCCCTTCAGGGAACCGACGTCGCCGATGTGACGGTGGACGGAGTCCGATTCGAAGGGCGCCAACCTGGGGTGGCAACGATCTATCTGCGGCAGGTGCAAGATGTTGTCCTATCCGCCGTATCCGCCCTCGCCCCCGCAGGCCAGAACGGAAGCGCAGGTGGTAATGGGTCGAATCGGACCGGGAGAGGGCCGGATGGAAACCGAGGAGAGAACTCGGGAGTCTGTGGCCGCGCAGGCGGCCTCGGCGGCTCAGGAGGCGGGCGCCCAGCCGGCGGACGGGGAGGGGCCGGAGGCGCGGCCGGTGGATTCGACGGGGCCCGCGGTTCAGGTCCAGGGGGAGCCGGAGGCGCCGGAGGATCCCTGGGTGGTGGCGGAAGGGCGGGATCGAACGGGTCTACGGGGAGTGCAGGAAGCCCTGGGTCAGGGGGCGCACCGTTGGGCTCCGTCGCCACCAATGGGATGGTTCAGCCTTCGGGGGGATCACCGGGTGGGATGGGCTCGCCGGGCCGAGG
>SKJY01000191.1 GCA_007121775.1 Gemmatimonadota bacterium | reverse complement strand
GTGGCTGGACCAGGCGGTGTCACCCCTGGAGGCGGATCCCCGGGAGGTGGGGGTGGATCCGGCGGCGCTGGCGGAGTTGGATGCCCTCATCCACCGGGCCATTGCCGACTCGGTGTCCCCTGGCGTGGCGCTGGCGGTGGGACGGCGGGGGCGCCTCGTCCGTCTCCGGGGCTACGGCACCCTGGACTGGGCCCCGGGGAGCGGGCCTGTGACCCCCCATTCCCTCTTCGACCTCGCCTCCCTCACCAAGACGGTGGGGACCACCACCGCCGTGGCTCTCCTGGCCCAGGAGGGCCATCTGGATCTGGACGACCCGGTGGTGCGCTTCCTCCCGGAGTTCGCCCGCACCGACCCCCGGAAGGAGGAGGTGACCATTCGGGACCTTCTCCTGCACCGGAGCGGATTTCCCCCCTTCCGGCGCTTCTTCGTGGAGATGGAGGGGGAGGAGGTGGTCCGGGAGGCGGTCTTCGATCTGGAGCTGGACGCCGATCCCGGGACCGCCACCGTCTATTCCGACATCGGCTTCAAGACGCTGGCGTGGGTGGTGGAAGCGGTTTCCGGGGAGCGGCTTGACCGGTTCCTCGAGGCACGGGTCTTCGCACCGCTGGGGATGACGGACACCCTCTTCAACCCTCCGGTGGGTCTCCGTCCGCGCACGGCCCCCACCGAGGTGGATACGGAGCGCCGGATGCGCCACGTCCGGGGGGAGGTGCACGATGAGAATGCCGGAATCCTGGGCGGGGTGGCGGGGCACGCCGGACTCTTCTCCACTGCTGCGGATCTGGCGGTCTTCGTGGAGCTCATGGCGCGGGGCGGAGAGGTGGGGAACTGTGGCCACGTCCCGTTCTCCGGCGAGCCGTGCGTTCGGGCCAGGACCCTGGGGGTCTCGCTCCTGGGCGGTGAGATGCTGGCGGCCATGGGGGAGCGGGCGGCGGAGGGGTCGTCCCGGAGCCTGGGATGGGATACGCCCTCGGGCCGCTCCTCCGCCGGCGACTTCTTCAGCGCCCGGGCCTTCGGTCACACCGGCTTCACCGGCACCTCCATCTGGATCGACCCGGAACTCGACGTCTGGGTGGTGCTCCTGACGAACCGGGTGAATCCCACTCGGGAAAACACCCGGCACATCCCCTTCCGCCGGGCGGTCCACGACGCGGTGGCCGGCGCCCTCACCGACCGGCCCCTGACGCCACGATGCCCGAACCGGGAGCCGTGCTGAGGCAGGAGCGGCACCGCCGTGGCCCAGCTACCCTCGGGCGACCAGGCGATGGAGGAGGAGGTCCACCCGGTTCAACTCGAAGGGTTTGCGGAGGAAGGCCGCCCGGGCCTCGCTGGTGATCCGCTCCGCCTCCTGGGCGGTGACCTCCCCGGTCATGACCACAAGGTGGCGGGCGGCGTCCGGGTGGTTCCACAGGATCCGCCGCAGGAGCTCCTCGCCGTCCATGCCGGGCATGCGAAGGTCTGAGAGGATCACGTCGAAGGGGGCAGGGGCCTGCCGGATCCGCCGGAGCGCTTCTTCGCCATTGGCTGCCGTCACCACCAGGTGCCCCTCTCGTGACAGGTGCATCTGGAGGAGCTGCCGGATCCCAGGCTCGTCGTCCACCACCAGGAGGCGGAGGGGTGGGGTGGGGCCGTGGCGAGTCTGGATCACCGGGTCACCCGGTTCCACCTCCGGGTGGGGCTCGCCGGCCGAATCCGATACCGACTCATGGGGGCCTTCCGGCTCCGACCCACCAGCCCTCTCCGATGGGGCCTCACCGGCGATCCGGGGCTCGGATCCGTTGGGCGACCGCGGAGTCAGCGCCGGTAGGCGAAGGATGAAGCGCGTTCCTTCCCCGGCACTGCTCTCAACCTGGATGGAGCCTCCGTGCTCCGAGACAATGCGCTGGCACAGGCTCAGCCCTGTCCCAACACTTCCGTTGGCGTTGCGAGTGGTCCAGAAGGGGTCGAAGAGGCGGTCCTGTTGCTCCAGGGGGATCCCTGGGCCGTTGTCCCGGATCTCCAGGACCACGGCCGCTCCGGCCCACTGGCTCCGGACCTCGATCCTGCGACCCATGGGGAGCCCCTCCACGGCCTGTTGCGCATTCACCAGGAGGTTCAGGATCACCTGCATGATCAAGCCCTGGTCCGCCTGGATGGCCGGCAGATCCTCCTGGAGGTTCGACACCAGCCGGATATTGTTGGTCTGAACGGCGTAGTGCCGGAGTCGCAGCGCCTGCCGGATCGTCTCGTTCAGATCCAACTCCCGAGGGGCGGCCTCCTCTCCGTGGCTCTTCCGGGCAAGGTCGCGGAGGTCGGCGGCGATGCGGGAGCTGCGCCGGGCCTCCCGGACGAGCGTGTCCAGGACGCTGTGGTGTGCCGAGAGCGACGGTTCGTCCCGGAGGAGTTCGGCCATCCCCACAATGGCAGTGAGTGGGTTGTTCAACTCGTGGGCCACGCTGCTGGTGAGGCTGCCCAGGCTGGCGAGACGCTGGGTTCGGCGAACGTGCTCGTCCCTCCTCCGGTCGTCTGTGATGTCTCGTGACGTCCCGTGTACGCCTATCACCCGGTCGCCATCCCGGAGGGCCCGGGCCTCTCGGCCAATGGCCGCGCCCAGCACTGCCGCCACGGACAGGAGCGCATCCTTCTCCCCGGCGGACCAGGCCCTCTCTGTCCGGCAGTCATCCAGCCCCAGGAATCCCCACCAGCTGCCGCCCGCAGCAAGGGGGGCCGCCAACACAGAGCGGATGCTGCGGCGCCGGAGCATCCGCCGCTCGCTCTCCGGAAAGCGATGCACCGGCCCCTCCACCACCTTACCTGCCTCCATGAGGGTGGCCCAGCGCACGAACCCGGCACCCACCACCGGGATCCGGTCCATTCGGCGGGATCGTCGGTGTGGACGAAGCCCGTCTGCCGTCCACTCGAAGACCGGAGAGGAGACAAGCTCGTCGTTTGGCCCCCGATCATTTCGATATATGTAGGCCCGATGGGCACCTGTGCCCTGAGCTAGCCGCTCCAGCACCTCGGGGGCCTGGGAACTCCAGTGATCGGTCCAGGCCAGACGACGGGTGCAAGAACCCACGGTGGCCAGGAGCTGTTCGGTGCGATTCAGGCTGGAGCGAAGTTCGCCGGGGGAATGATCCATGAGGCGCGCAGGAAAACGGGGTGGAGGTGCCGGGACGGATGAGGGCACGGGGTCGGGAAGGGTCAGGGAATCGGGCCCCGGGCGGGACGCCACGGTCCGTGCCTGGGCGCCGGCCTTTCCTTCCAAGTTTCGGACGCCTAACCTCTCTTCCTGAGTTCACCCCCACGTCCCTCGAACCCGGAGTGATGGGCCATGCCAGCCCCTCCCCATCTTCACCGTCCGGTCGTCTCGCGAGCGATCCTGGCTCCGACGGCCCATCTGCCGGTGGCTCTGGTCCTGACGCTCCTTCTTTCGGCTGCTCTGGCCCTGATGCTTCTCCTGCCGGCGGCGCCGGGCCTCATACCCCTTCTCCCGGCGGCGTCGCTGGGGGCCCAGCAGGCCGCCGGGGTTTCGGCAGCCGATGCCGCCACCGCCGAGGAGGCGGAGATCCTAGCGGTTCTGGACCGACTCTTCGACGGGATGCGCGCCCGGGATGGGGCGGCCGTGGCGTCGGCCTTCCACCCCCAGGCGGCGCTGGCTGTGGCGCCTGAGGGGGCGCCGCCGGAGGGGCCTCCCGTGGTGACCCCTGCATCGGACTTCGCGGCTTCGGTGGGGGCTGGGGGGCCTCCCTTCCACGAGCCCTACTTCGCCCCGGAGGTACGGATCGACGGGAACCTGGCCCACGTCTGGACCTTCTTCCGGTTCTACACCGGTGATCAGTTCAGCCACTGTGGCACGAACTCCTTCCAGCTCCTGCGATGGGCCGAGGGGTGGTCCATCGTCTTCGCCGCCTACTCCCGACAGACCGTGGACTGCCCCGAGGGATGACGGACTTCACCGGGCTGGACATCGCGGTTCTCCTCCTATACCTCCTGGGGGTCACGGCGTGGGGAGCGTGGCTGGGGCGGCATGCCAAGGGTGGTACAGGCTACTTCCTCGGGAACCGGGATCTGCCGTGGTGGGCGGTCTGCCTCTCTGTCGTGGCCACCGAGACCAGCACCCTCACCTTCCTCTCCATCCCTGGGGTGGCGTATCTGGGGACGCTGGGCTTTCTCCAACTCACCCTGGGGTACCTGGCGGGACGGATCGTGGTGTCGGCCATCCTCCTTCCGGCCTACTACCGGGGGGAGATCGCCACCGCCTACACCCTCCTGGAAGCTCGTTTCGGGGTGGGTGCTCGGCGCTTCACCTCAGGGATCTTCATGGGGACCCGTCTCCTGGCGGATTCGGTGCGCCTCTTCGCCACCGCCATCCCCCTGGCCCTCATCACCGGCTGGCCCTACTCCTTCTCCATTGTGGTCATCGGGGTCCTGACCCTGGTCTACACCTACTTTGGAGGGATCCGGGCAGTGGTGTGGGTGGATGCCCTCCAGATGCTCCTCTACCTGGTGGGGGCACTCATTGCATTCTGGATCCTTCAGACACTGATCCCGGGGGGGTGGGGCGCGGCGCTGGAAGGGGCGGCGGCGGCCGGGAAGCTCCAGGTGCTGGATTTCTCCCCCAATCCTGCCATCCCCTACACGGTGTGGGCCGGACTCCTGGGGGGAGGGCTCCTCTCCATGGCTTCCCACGGTACGGACCAGCTCATTGTGCAGCGGCTGCTCACCTGCCGTGATCTGTCGGATTCCCGGAAGGCGCTGGTGGGGAGTGGGGTCCTGGTCATCGTCCAGTTCGCCCTATTCCTCATGGTTGGGATCGGGCTCTGGGCCTTCTACGAGGGACGGGCCTTCGACGTCCCCGATGCCATCTTCGCCACCTTCATCATCCAGGAGCTCCCTTCCGGCGTGCGGGGTCTTCTCATAGCCGGGGTCTTCGCCGCCGCCATGTCATCTCTCTCCTCGTCCATCAACTCCCTGGCTTCGGCCTCGGCCTACGACTTCTGGGCGCCCCTGGCCGACGCCCAAGGTGATGAGTTCCGGACCTTCCGCGCCGGGAGGGTCTTCACGCTGGTCTGGGCCATGCTACTCATGGGCGCCGCCATCCTCTACATCCCCATGAGCGAAGACGCCACGGCGGTGGAGGTGGCGCTCACCATCGCCTCGCTGGTGTACGGGGGGCTCCTGGGCGCCTTCCTCCTGGCCCTCCGCTCGCGTCGGCCCGGGCAGCGCCACCTCATGATGGCCATGGGAGCCGGGATCGCCGTGGTGACGGGGATCTGGATCTTCATCCCCCACCTGGTGGGATGGCCCTGGTTCGTGCCCATCGGCACCCTCATCACCTTCTCCTTGGGGACGGCCCTGGCGGCCCGGAGGGCGGCATGAGGGTGGATCCTTCTTCCATCCGGGTGGTGGGCGGCGATGGGGGCGGGACTCGCCTCAGGCTTGCACTGGCCGACGGGGCGGGCCGGATCCTCTCCCGGCGTATGGGGCCTCCGGGGCTGGTGGAGCCCGGTGGGGAAGCCCGAGTGGCGGCACGCATCACCGACGAGGTGACGGCGCTGGCTCGGGAGGTGGGAGCGCCGCTGCCGGTGGACGCCATCTGTATCGGGCTCGCGGGGGTTGGTCGCACCGAAAGGGCGGAGGCGGTGCGGAGCGCCCTGGAAGCCGCCGGAGTGGCCCGCCGCGTTCAGGTGGTGACGGATGCCGCCGTGGCGCTCCGGGACGCCTTCGGGGCCGGGGTCGGGATCCTCCTCATCGCCGGGACCGGCTCCGTGGCCCTGGCCCGCCGTGCTGACGGGGAGATCGGGCGGGCGGGAGGGTGGGGTTCGCTCCTGGGGGACGAGGGGAGCGGGTACAGGTTGG
>SKJY01000128.1 GCA_007121775.1 Gemmatimonadota bacterium | reverse complement strand
CCTACTTCCGGGTGAACCAGGAGCAGATGGGGCAGTTCGAGCGGACCCTCATCATCGCCGATGAGGGCTCCAAGGCCCACTACATCGAAGGGTGCACGGCGCCGGTCTACTCCACCGAGTCCTTCCACTCGGGGGTGATCGAGATCGTGGTGAAGAAGGGAGCCCACTTCCGCTACACCACCATCCAGAACTGGTCCAACAACATGTACAACCTGGTGACCCAGCGTGCACTGGTGGCCGAAGGGGCCACCATGGAGTGGCTGGACGGGAACCTGGGCTCGAAGCTCACCATGAAGTACCCCTCCTGCTACCTCATGGGAGAGGGCGCCCATGGATCGGTTCTCTCCATCGCCTACTCCGGCGACGGCCAGCATCAGGATACGGGCGGGAAGGTGATCCACGCGGCCCCCAACACCTCGTCGCAGATCGTCTCCAAGTCCATCTCCAAGGGGACGGGGCGCTCCACCTACCGGGGTCTGTGCCAGGTGCATGAGGGCTCGGTGAACGCCAAGTCCAACGTGGAGTGCGACGCCCTCCTCATCAACGAGACCTCGCGGACGGACACGTATCCGTACATCGAGATCGAGGAGAAGAAGTCCAACATCGGGCACGAGGCCACCGTCTCGAAGGTGGGAGACGAGCAGCTCTTCTACCTCATGAGCCGGGGGCTCGGGGAGGAAGAGGCCATGGCCCTCATCGTCCGGGGCTTCATCGAGCCCATCGCCAAGCTCCTCCCGCTGGAGTACGCGGTGGAGCTGAACCGGCTCATCGAGCTGGAGATGGAGGGGTCGGTGGGCTGACGCCCACCGCTCCGGCGTCGCCCCCGCCGTGGGGGCGACGCCGCCGGATCGCCGCAAACCCAAACCACGACTTACCGAGCTTCGAGATAGATGGCTGAGACCCAGACGATCACCGGGCCCACCGGAGGGCTGATGGAGGGCGTAACCGATTCCCTGAACGCAGAGGCCGTGGAGGCCCTTGCCGCCGGGGAGCCCCAGTGGCTGGCGGAGCGCCGCCGTCACGCCTGGTCGGTGTACGAGCGCACCCCCTTGCCCACCACCCGCCTGGAAGAGTGGCGCTACACGGATCTCCGGCGGAAGCTCAAGCTGGACCGCCTGGAGCGGCTCGAGTGGGCACCTCGGAGCTTCGATCCGGCCTCGGCGCCGGCCCGTCTCCGCGCCACCATGGAGGAAGACCAGGAGGCCTCCGGGCACCTGGTGGAGGTGGATGGCACTGTGGTGCATGTGGACCTCCAGGACGAGCTGGCGGCCAAGGGCGTGATCCTCATGTCACTCCGGGAGGCCGTCTCGGCCCACCCCGAGCTCCTTGAGACGCACCTGGCCACCGAGGCGCTCCCGGCGGAGCAGGGGAAGTTCCAGGCGCTCAACGCCGCCCTCTGGAATGACGGGATCTTCCTCTACGTACCTCGCGGCGTCCGGCTCGAGCATCCGGTGCGGGTCAGCCGCTGGGTCTCGGAGGCGGGGAAGGCCCTCTTCTCCCGCACCCTCATCGTGGCCGACGAGGCAAGCCAGGTCTCCTTCGTGGACGAGGTCCTCTCCGACGATCTGGACCAGCAGACGTTGGTGTCGTCGGGGGTGGAGGTCATCGCCCGCCCGGCGGCCCAGGTCCAGTACGTGTCGCTCCAGCGGCTCGGCCGGGGAGCCTTCAGCCTCATCCAGCAGCGGACGCTGGCGGAGAAGGACTCCACACTGGACACCCTGAACGTCAGCCTGGGGGCCTCGGTGACCCGCCTGGATCTGAACGCCCAGCTCCGCGGGTCCGGCGCCAACTCGGACATGTTGGGGCTCTACTTCGGTGACGGGGATCAACACTTCGACCACAACACCTCCCAGGACCACGTGGCGCCCCACGCCAAGAGCGACCTCCTCTACAAGGGGTCGCTGGATGAGAAGGCGAGGGCCGTCTTCCGGGGGATCATCAAGGTCCACAAGGGCGCTCAGCAGACCGACGCCTACCAGACGAACCGGAACCTCCTCCTCTCGGAGACGGCCCGGGCCGACTCGCTCCCGAACCTGGAGATCGAGGCCGACGATGTACGCTGTTCCCACGGCGCTACGGTGGGGCAGCTCGACCAAGAGTCCCTCTTCTACCTCATGAGCCGGGGGATGACCCGTGCCGTGGCCGAGCGGCTGGTGGTCATTGGCTTCCTGGGTGAGGTCCTCTCGCGCCTCCCCCTGGGCGGCGTGTCCGAGAAGGTCACCCGGATCATCCGGGAGCGGCTCCATGGCTGAGTGGGTCAAGGTAGCAAATGAGGAGGAGTGCCAGGGTGCCGGCTGCGTGCACGCCGTAACCGCCAACGGGCTCGAGGTGGTGTTGGTCCGGCTGGACGACGGCATCTACGCCCTGGAAGACCGCTGCTCCCATCAGGACTTCCCCCTCTCGGAGGGGGGCGTGGAGGACGGTCGGTTGGAATGCGTCTTCCACGGTGCCAGATTCGATGTCCGGACCGGGAAGGCGGTTCAGCTCCCGGCCATCAAGTCCGTCCGGACCTTCCCAGTGGAGGTCCGGGACGGCGAGATCTTCGTGGACGTAGGCTGACCACCACCGTCCCGGGGGGCGGAGTCGGACCCGCCCTCCGGGGCGCGGCGGTCCGGCTTCGCCCCCTTTTTTTCATCCCGCCCCCAAGGCCATGGCTTCCCCTGCGACCCACCCCCCCACCGATTCGCCGGCCCTCGCCGGGAGCCAGTCCCTCGGTCCGCGCCCAGGCGGCTCCGGACCTGAACTGGATGTGGAGGCGATTCGCGCCGACTTCCCCATCCTCCATCAGGAGGTGAACGGCCGGCCCCTGGTCTATCTGGACAACGCTGCCACCTCCCAGAAACCCGCCGTGGTGGTGGAAGCCATCGAGGGGTTCTATCGCCGGGACAACGCCAACGTCCACCGGGGCCTCCACGAGCTGTCCCGGCGCTCCACGGAACGGTACGAGGGGGCCCGGGGCGTCGTAGCGAGCTGGCTCGGGGTGGAAGACCCTGGCGAGGTGATCTGGACCCGGGGCGCCACCGAGGCCATCAACCTGGTGGCCCGCTCGTGGGGCGACAGCCACCTCCGGGAGGGAGATGAGATCCTCCTCACGGACTTGGAGCACCACTCGAACCTGGTCCCCTGGCAGATGCTGGCGGCCCGGACCGGCGCCCGGCTCCGGTACCTGGAGCTGGACGACGAGGGAGAGCTGATCCTGGACGACCTCCCCCGGATTCTGGAGGGGGGCCGTGTTCGCATCGCCGCCATCAGCCAGGTCTCCAACGCCCTTGGAACGCTGAATCCGGTGGCGGAGATCGCCCGGCAGGTGAAGGCTCATGGAGGGCTCGTCCTGGTGGACGGGGCCCAGGGGGCAGCCCACGCCCCAGTGCGGATCCCCGATCTGGGAATCGATTTCTACGCCTTCTCCGGCCACAAGATGTGCGGCCCCACCGGCGTCGGGGTCCTCTGGGCCCGCCGGGAGCTCCTGGAAGCTATGGAGCCCTTCCAGGGTGGGGGCGACATGATCGACGAGGTCCACCGGGACCACTCTACCTGGGCCCAGCTGCCCTACAAATTCGAGGCAGGGACCCCCAACATCTCCGGGGCCATCGGGCTCGCCGAGGCCATCCGCTACCTGAACGCCGTGGGGGCTGAGCGGATCCTGGCCCACGAGCAGCGGCTGGTGAGGCGCACCATGAAGGCTCTGGAGGCCATGCCCGGGATCCGGCTCTTCGGACCCGGGGACCCGGCCCACCGTGCCGGCGTCGTCTCCTTCACCATGGAGGGGACCCATCCTCACGACATCGCCACCATCCTGGACTCGGAAGGGGTGGCGATCCGGGCCGGCCACCACTGCGCCCAGCTGGTCATGAAGCGTTACGGGGTGGCGGCCACGGCCCGGGCTTCCTTCTATCTCTACAACACCGAGGCTGAGGTGGACCGCCTGGTGGAGTCACTGGGGACGGTCCGAGAGATCTTCGGATGACCGATCGAGCCACCCCGCCCATGAAGGCGCTATACCAGCAGCTCATCCTGGACCACTACCGGAATCCCAGGAATCGGGGCGAGTTGGAAGAGGATGGCAGTACAGTGGAGATCCACGTCCGCAACCCCACCTGCGGCGACGAAATCCGCCTACAGCTCCGGGTGGAGGAAGACCGGATCCAGGACATCAAGTTCCTGGGCGACGGGTGCTCCATCTCCCAGGCCGCCGTCTCCATGATGACCACCATTCTGAAGGGGAAGGAGCTGGATGAGGCCTTCGGGGTGACCCGCCGCTTCACCGGGATGATGCATGGGGATGAGGAGGCGGCCCGGGATCCGGCGCTGGGGAATCTCCGCTCCCTGGCCGGGGTGTCCAGGTTCCCGGTGCGGGTGAAGTGCGCGCTCCTGGGCTTCGAGGCGCTCCAGGAGGCCATGAAGAAGAGCCGGAGCAGGGAAGAGGGCTGAGGGACCGCTCGCCCCGCTGGCCGCCCGAGCTCCTTCCCTCCCAACGGAGGAGCGCAGCAGCAGGGAAAGTCAGGAACCAGGCTCCAACAGCAGCAGTGAAGACCAGAAACCGGGCTCCAGGGCCAGCAGCGAAGATCAGGACCCCGGCTCCAGCACCACCTTGATGGCCCCGCTCCGGGCCCGATTGGCCGCCGCCGTCAGGGCGTCCCGGTACTGGGCGAGGGGGAAGGTGTGGGTCACCAGGTCTTCCACCGGAAGCTCCGTCTCTTTGAGCCCCTCCAGCGTCACCTCGAAGGTGTGGAGTTCCCGCCCCCGCCACCGCTCAGTCCCGTACCCCACGAACCCCCTCAGCTCCAGTTCCCGGGCCCAGAGGAAGGTGAGGTCCAGGCGCGGGATCTCGGCGGCGCACCCCAGCATGACGATCCGCCCCCGGGGGGCGGTGAAACGGAGCGCCTGGGTCAGGCTCCCCTGATTCCCAACGCAGTCGAAGACCACCGGAAACCCGCCTCCGCTGAACACCTCCTCGCCCACGATGGGCTGGTAGGCCATGGCCCCGGTCTCCACCAGGACCTGGCGGGCCTCCACCCCCGGCTTCACCACCTCGTCGGCCCCCAGGGATCGGGCCAGCTCCGCCTCGCCCTCCCGCTTGGTCTGGGCCACGATGGACCCCCTGAATCCGGAGGCTCGGAGCGCCCAGATGGTGGCGAAGGCGATGGGGCCGCTCCCGATGACCAGGACGTCGGCCTCCGGGTCGTCGGGGCCGCCATTCAGCACGGCGTGCATCCCGATGGAGAGGGGCTCCACCAGGACGGCGGCCCGGTCGCTCACCCCCTCCGGCACCGGGAAGAGCTGGCTCTCGTGGGCCACCATCTCCTCGGCCCATCCGCCGGGGAGATCGGCGTGGTACCCGATGGTGAGGCCCCGGCGGAGGGGAGAGTGGCCCTCGAGGGGAGCGCCTTCCTCCCCGGCCAGTTCACAGGTTCCGTGCCGGCCCTCCCGGCAGGAAAGGCAGATCCTGTCTTCCGGCCACCCCCGCACCCGGCACGAGATCATGGGATCCACCACCACCCGGTCTCCGGGACGAAGGCGCCTCACATGGGCTCCCACCTCTTCCACCACCGCCACCACCTCGTGGCCGGGCACCGCCGGGAAGGACCCGAAGGGCTCCATGGCAGGGCTGGCGGAGTAGGTCAGGTTCGACAGATCCGTCCCACAGACGCCGCACGCCAGCACCCGGAGGCGTACCCACTCGGGTCCCCTCAAGACGGGGGACGGGACGTCGTCCCGGAGGCGCAGGTTGGAGAAGGGGCCGAAGGTGGCCGCCTCGGAGAACCGCCCCAGGGTGCGGGCCCGAATGAAGCCCGGCACGGTCACGTCGAAGGTAAGGGCGCGCATGGGTGGGTAGGTCCGGT
>SKJY01000360.1 GCA_007121775.1 Gemmatimonadota bacterium | reverse complement strand
CCATCTTCGGCTTCCTCTGGGGGACGGTCATCGTCTCCTTCGCCTCCACCATCGGGGCCACGCTGGCCTTCCTGTTGGGACGATTCCTCTTCCGGGATGCGGTACAGCGCCGCTTCGGCCGGTACCTGAAACCCATCAACCGGGGAATCAGGCGGGACGGGGCCCTCTACCTCTTCATGCTCCGCCTCGTCCCGGTCTTCCCCTTCTTCGTGGTGAATCTGGTCATGGCCCTCACCCCCATGCGGACCGTGACCTTCTTCCTGGTGAGCCAGGTGGGTATGCTGGCCGGGACCATGGTCTACGTGAACGCCGGGACCCAGATCGCCCAGGTGGAATCCCTGGGGGATATCGTCTCGCCCGGGCTCCTGGGCGCCTTCGCCCTCCTGGGGGTCTTTCCCCTGGTGGCCCGCTGGATCGCCCGCTGGCTCCAGGGGAAGAAGGCCCTCAAGGGGTGGAAGAAGCCCTCTTCCTTCGACGGGAATCTGGTGGTCATCGGTGCCGGGTCGGCGGGGCTGGTGACCGCCTACATCGCCGCCGCTGTGAAGTCGAAGGTCTTCCTCATCGAGAAGGGTGAGATGGGGGGCGACTGCCTGAACACCGGGTGCGTCCCCTCCAAGACCCTCATTCGGTCGGCCCGATTGGTGTCGGACATTCAGCGGCACCGGGAGTTCGGGATTGCCCAGGCGTCGGCTGAGGTGGATATGGCCCAGGTCATGGACCGGGTGCAGCGCGTGGTAGAGACCATCGCCCCCCATGACTCGGTGGAGCGCTACACCGGTCTGGGGGTGGAGGTCATCAAGGGAGAGGCCCGGATCACCGGGCCCTGGTCGGTGGAGGTGAACGGCCGGACCCTGACCACCCGGAACATCGTAGTGGCCACCGGGGCCCAGCCCCGGGTACCCCCCATCCCGGGGCTTGAGGAGGTGGGATACCACACCTCCGACACTATCTGGTCACTGCGGGAGGATCCGGGTCGCTTTCTCGTCATGGGGGGTGGGCCCATCGGGTGTGAGCTCTCCCAGGCCTTTGGGCGCCTGGGGGCCCAGGTGACCCAGGTGGAGATGGGGCCGCGGGTACTGGGGCGGGAAGATGCGGAGGTGTCGGAGTTGGTGGAGGAGAGGCTCCGATCGGAAGGGGTCCGTCTGCTGACTGGACACCGGATCGTGCGTTTCGAGCGCCGAGGTGGCCCAGTGGGAGACGGTGAGAAGGTGGCAGTGGCGGTGCGGGAGGGTGGGAAGGAGGAGGTGGTGATCCCCTTCGACACCCTTCTGGTGGCGGTGGGGCGGGAGGCCCGGGTGGAAGGGTTCGGGCTCCAGGAGGTGGGGGTGGAGGTCCGCGACGGGGTCATCGACACCGACGACCACCTCCGGACCCGGATCCCCACCATCTTCGCCTGCGGGGACTGCGTGGGGCCGTACCAGTTCACCCATGCGGCGTCCCATCAGGCCTGGTATGCCGCGGTGAACGCCCTCTTCTCAAACCCCTTCAAGCGCTTCCGCGTGGATTACCGGACCCTTCCCATGGTTACCTACACGGAGCCGGAGGTGGCCCGGGTGGGGCTCAACGAACGGGAGGCGCGGGAGCAGGATGTGGAGGTCGAGGTGATCCGCTACGACTTGGGGGGGCAGGACCGGGCGTTGGCGGAGGAGGCGGCCCACGGCTTCGTGAAGGTCCTCACCGCTCCGGGGAAGGACCGGATCCTGGGAGCCGTCATCGTTGGGCCCCATGCCGGGGAGCTCATCACCGAATTCACCCTGGCCATGAAGCACGGGATCGGTCTGAACAAGATCCTGGGGACCATCCACCCATACCCCACCCTCATGGAGGCCAACAAGGCCGCCGCCGGGGCGTGGAAGAAGGCCAACGCCCCGGAGGGTTTGCTGGGGTGGGTGGAGCGCTACCACCGGTGGCGGCGGGGGTGAACCCCTGGGGCCAAGGGGCGCCCCAGCCGCCTTGGGAGCACTCCCTTCGCCTCACCGGTGAGGCGGATGCCCGTGGTGGTGGTGCCCGTGGTCCATGGCGTCGGGATCCCCGTAGCCGCGGAGCTCCTGGTAGCGGGCCACCTGCTCCTCGGTGAGGATGGGGAGCATCTCCAGATGGGCGTCCAGATGGACGGCCCGGAGTTCGCCCCGGAGTCGCCCGATCTCGTCGGTGAGCCGGAAGAGCGTCTCCCGGTCCAGGTGGCGGTGGCGGAAGCGTCGCTCCAGGTGCGCTTCCGCCTCCACGATCTGTTGGCCCAGCTCCGACGCGCGTTCCCGCATACGCTGGAAGAGGGCTTCGGTGGCTTCAACCTGCTCGGGGGTGAGGTCGAGCCCAGACGCCTCTTCCAGAACGTGAAGAGGCCCGGGGACCCCATTCAGCTCGGCGGTGAGGGCCATGCCGAGCCCGGCTCCTTCGAGGAGGCCCTGGATCTCGGCCGGGGCCAGGGCACGGATCTCCCGGTCCTGAAGGGCGGCGTAGGGGTTGTCCTGGCCGTGCTGGTGAGGGGTCTGGGCCGCGGTGGTGGCCGGGAGCGCCAGAAGGGGGAGGGCGAAGAGTAGATGCAGGCGAGTCATGGGCAATGGCTGGATCTTGGGTACCGGGTCAGAAGAGGCGACCAATTCACCTCGCACTCAAGTTCACGCAAGGGTCCGGAGGGACCAAGGGGTGGCGAAGCGGCGACCCCGCCCTTTTTCCGCGCCTTCGGGGTTGTTTCCGACGGCCGAGTTTTGGATCTTAGAAGTTCTGAACCCTATGCAGATTTCCTTACGGTTTGGGCCACAGGCCACGATAGAGCGACGCACCACCCGATACCCCTGAAACGATCCCCCCAAGGAGGAGACCACATGTCAGAGAGCGGGACGAGCCCCCGGAACACCCTATCCATCCGGGACAACCGCACCGGCCGCGACTACGAGGTCGAGATCCAGGAGGGCAATGTGATCCGGGCCATGGATCTCCGGCAGATCCGGGTCCAGGACGATGACTTCGGGATGATGTCCTACGACCCCGCCTTTGGGAACACGGCATCGACCCGGAGCACGGTCACGGAGATCGACGGAGCCAAGGGCATCCTCCGGTACCGGGGCTACCCCATCGAGCAGTTGGCGGAGCAGAGCACCTTTCTCGAGGTGGCGTACCTGGTTCTTCGAGGAGAACTCCCCACCCAGGATGAGCTGGACGAATTCGTCCACCACGTGACGTACCACACGTACGCCCACGAGAACATCATCAAGCTCCTGAACGGGTTCCGGTACGACGCCCACGCCATGGGGATCATGATCTCGTCGGTGGCGGCCCTCTCCACCTTCTACCCCGAGGCGAAGGAGGTCCACGACCCTGAGAATCGCTGGATCCAGATCATCCGCCTCGTGGCCAAGATGCCGACGTTGGCGGCCTTTGCGTACCGCCATCACCGGGGGCTGCCCTACGTCTACCCGGAGAACGAGCTCTCCTACACGGGCAACTTCCTGAACATGCTCTTCCGGATCGGCGTGAAGGAGTACCGCGCCAATCCGGTGCTGGAGCGAGCGCTGGACCTCCTCTTCATCCTCCATGCCGATCACGAGCAGAACTGCTCCGCCACCACCATGCGGGTCATCGGCAGCGCCCATGCGGATCCGTTCTCGGCGCTGGCGGGATCCATGGCGGCCCTCTACGGCCCTCTACACGGTGGGGCCAACGAGGCCGTCCTCCGGATGCTGACCGAGATCGGCTCCAAGGACAACATCCCCGAGTTCATGGAGAGCGTCCGGCGCGGAGAGCGGCGCCTCATGGGGTTCGGCCACCGGGTCTACAAGGCCTACGACCCCCGGGCCAGCATCATCAAGAAGGCGGCCCACGAGGTGTTCGAGGTCATGGGAGGCAATCCGCTTCTGGACATCGCCCTGGAACTGGAGAAGATCGCGCTGCAGGAAGAGTACTTCGTCCAGCGTAACCTCTACCCCAACGTGGACTTCTACTCGGGGCTCATCTATCAGGCCATGGGCTTCCCGGTGGAGATGTTCCCGGTCCTCTTCGCCATTCCCCGGACGGTGGGGTGGCTCGCCCAGTGGGAAGAGATGCTGGAAGACAAGGAACAGCGCATCGCCCGGCCCCGGCAGATCTATGTGGGCGA
This sequence comes from Gemmatimonadota bacterium, assembly GCA_007121775.1. Taxonomy (GTDB): domain Bacteria; phylum Gemmatimonadota; class Gemmatimonadetes; order Longimicrobiales; family Gaopeijiaceae; genus PWLA01. Next base: position 14,552 of record SKJY01000360.1, on the reverse strand, counting down.
GGGCGAGCGGGCCTACGTCCCGGTGGAGGAGCGGAGCTGAGGAAACCGGGGTCCCCGGGCTAAATTAGAATCTCGATTCTAATTTTGGCCGGGGCCGGAGGGGTTGAGAGCGGAAGATGTTTCCGCGCTCATCGTTCCCAGGCCCTGGATGTTCAAGGAAGCCCAACACAGCCCTCTCCGGGGGGCTGTGTTGGGCTTTCTTCGCGATTCCCCGGGAGGATTCGGCGTGTCGGAGATGGCCCGACCCGGACGCTGGATTCGTTCGGGCTTCCGGGGCCGATCCTGTATTCGGCTCGAAGGTCCAAAATCAGAATCCAGATTCTATTTCTTGGGAGCATCCTCGCGATACTCTGACGACGACACCCAGAAGGCGCTCCCCTTTGCACCGAGGGCCTGATGGAGTGCTGATCCTGGCTCGTGATACCTGAGCTTGGGTGTTCACATAGGATGAGGGCCCGAAGAAACTTAAGCGGGGGAGGCCGGAGCGGCTCGGTAAAGGGGAGCCTCAGGCGGAAGCGGCAAGATTTTCAATGACGTGGGGATCGGAGCCGTTGTGATTGAAATCTTCGTCGCTGAGCGGGCAAAATTCCAATCACGTGGGGCGCCGAGGCGTTCTGATTGAAAAATTGTTCGCGACGCGGGCAAAATTTCAATCACGTGGTTTCCCCATGCATCCTGATTGAAATCTGTCCCGCTCCCCACCCCGTTCCGAGGTGTTGGGATCTGGGACGGGGTGTTGGGATCCGCCGCGGGGGGGTTTTGGGACCCGGGGTGTCGGGTTGCGGGGCCTTCGGATGCCTGGGGTTCGAACCCACCCTTCCGCCCGGCCTAGACGGCCCTGTCCGCCACCCCCTCCCGTTTGTTCTTGGATCGTGTTGGTCAGGTAGCCCCGGCCTCATAGGCACCGCCACGGACGCCCCCCCACAACAGCATCCACGAACAGGCCCCCGGCTTCCTCAGTCGGCGCGAAGCCACCGCCGCACTGATCCGGGAAAAGAGCCCTGATTCTTCACCGGAAGACGCACCCCGGAGCCAAAGAGTGCCCGTCCGTGGTCTCGGGCACGCCCAGCCCACGCCCAGCGCAGGGGCTCGTGACGTCCCATCGGGACCGCCTGGAGCATGTGCCTCCAAAGCGGCGGAAGAGGTGGCCCTCCGGGAAGGGCTCCCCGGGATGGACTCGCAGGCGATAAACGATTATCAGTTATCGCTCGCCGTTCGTGTATCCATCCAAACCGGGAGACCCCACCATGAATCGCCTTCCAGTCACCGTCCTGTCCGGCTTTCTGGGCGCCGGCAAGACCACGCTCCTCAACCACGTCCTGTCGAATCGCGCCGGGATGCGGGTGGCGGTCATCGTCAACGACATGTCTGAGGTGAATGTGGACGCCTCCCTCGTCCGGGGCGGGGAGGCAGCCCTCTCCCGCACCGAAGAGAAGCTGGTGGAGTTCACCAACGGGTGCATCTGCTGCACCCTCCGGGAGGATCTTCTCCTGGAGGTGAAGCGGCTCGCTCAGGAGGGGCGTTTCGACTACCTCCTCATCGAGTCCACCGGGATCTCCGAGCCCCTTCCGGTGGCGGCGACCTTCGTCATGGAGGATGAGACCGGGAACCCCCTCCTGGAGTACGCACAGCTGGACACCATGGTCTCGGTGGTGGATGCCCGGTCCTTCCTGACTGACCTGGGAACCACGGATCTCCTGGAAGATCGAGGTGAATCCATGGGGGAGGGGGACGAACGGAGCCTGGCCCAACTTCTCATCGATCAGGTGGAGTTTGCCGACATCCTGGTGGTGAACAAGACGGATCTGGTGACGGAGGAGGAGATGGACCAGGTCGTGGCTGTCCTCCGTTCCCTGAACCGGACCGCAGAGATCATCCCGGCGGAGCGGGGGAGGGTCCCGCTGGACCGCATCCTGAACACCGGCCGCTTCGACTTCGAGGCCGCCAGCCAGGCGCCCGGGTGGATGCACGAGTTGACGAAGACGGAGGTGGAATCCGAGACCGAGGAGTATGGGATCTCGAGCTTCGTCTTCAGGGCACGGCGCCCCTTCCACCCGCAGCGGTTCTGGACCTTCCTCCACGATTCGTGGCCCGGGGTTGTGCGGGCCAAGGGGTTCTTCTGGCTCGCCACCCGTATGGGGATGGTGGGTGCCATCGCCCAGGCGGGGGTGATGCGGGAGCACGGACCGGCCGGGTACTGGTGGGCCGCCGGTGGTGAACGGCCGGAAGAGGCGGAGCCGGAGGTCCAGGAGACCCTCGAGGGAGTCTGGGAAGAGCCGTGGGGTGATCGTCGCCAGGAGCTCGTGTTCATCGGCCAGGGGCTGGATGGAAGTCACTTCGCCGCTCAGTTGGAGGCGGCGCTCCTGACCCCCGCGGAGATGAGCGCCGGACCGGCAGCGTGGGCGGAGCTTCCCGATCCCTTCCCGGGCTGGGTCATGGAGGTGGAGGAGGACGGGGAGGGGGAACTGCTGGAGGAGGGTCCGTACGGGGGGACGGGGACCTGAGGGACATTCGCCGGCGCGAGCGTGTAGGAGATCCCTGGCTCCAGCACGTTTCGCCTTCCCGGCAGTTGACGCGCCCGGAGTTTTAGCGTAGCCTAAACTTTGTTTGAGGCGAGGCTAAACCGTTCACCTTCAGCGGGTCGGAACGTTGCGACCCATGGTTCTTCAGGGAGTTCAGTCTATGCGTGTGACGAAAACCGCTTCTTTTGCCAGCCGGCGCGTGGGTCCGGCGCTTCTTCTGGCAGCAATTGCCTCAGGAATGGCCGCACCCGAGCCTGCTTCGGCCCTCGGAGTCGAGGACGCAGTGGCGGCTCTCTCCCCGGTGGCCTCTGCAGCCCAGGCCCAGGAGTTGGTGGTTCGGGTAGTGGACGGAGGAAGAGAGGGGCGCACTGTCACCCAGGCACAAGTGACCCTCTTCCGGTCGGGCCCCGAGTCGCTGGCGGAACGACGGGTGGTGGGACGTGCGACTGGAGCCGACGGCCGCGTGAGCTTTGAAGACATTCCCGCAGGCGCCTACCAGATCACGGTTGAGGCTGCCGGTTTCGAGACCTTCGAAGGTGAGGTTCGGCTTCCGGCTGCAGACGTGCTCCAGGTGGTACTCCAGCCCCGCCCCCTCACACTGGCCGAGGTCGTGGGAACGGCCAGCCCCCTCAGGAGTGGCGTCACCTACACAGCGGCCCAGACCTTTGATCGGGACGAGCTCACCCAGCGCATGGACGCCTCCATCGGCACCATGCTGGATGGAGAGCCGGGGGTAGCCATGCGTTCACTGGGAGCCGCTGCGACCCGGCCGGTGATTCGGGGATTCGATGGAGACCGGATCCTGGTCCTGGAGAACGGAGAGCGCATGGGGGACGTGGGTGAGACGGCGGCGGACCATGCTGTGGCCCTGGACCCCCTTGCTATCGAGCGGGTCGAAGTTGTGCGTGGTCCGGCAAGCCTTCTCTACGGTTCCGGTGCACTGGGTGGCGTGGTGAATCTGACCACCCGGGACATGCCCCGGACGTGGAGCCGCGGGTGGGAAGGGGCAGTGCAGGGTCAGGCTGCGTCCATGAATTCATCGGCATCGGGGTCCGGCACCTTTATCTACGGGGCCGATGACTGGGCCACCACCTTCCGGTTCGCGGCTCGTGAGGCCGGAGACATCCGTACGCCTCCTCTCCGTATCCCGGACACGGCCATCTCCAGCCTGGACGGGTCACTGGGCTTCGTGCGGCAGTGGAACGAAGTCAGACTGGGCTTCTCCGGCTCTTTCGTGGACCGACAGTACGGAATCCCCGAGGAGTGGGATGACCCGGATGAGGAGGTCTTCCTTACCATGGAGCGTCAGACCCTCCAGGCTCGTTTGGACTGGGAGCCGACACAGCCAGGATTCATCCAGGGCATGGAGTTCCGGACCAGCGCCTCCCGATTCTTCCAGCAGGAAATCGAACAGGAAATCGAGGAAGATGGGACGATAGATCAGGATGTGGAGCTGGAGTACGATGCCATCTCCTTCTCCTCCACAGCGACTCTGCGCCACGGCCCCATGGGCGTATTCGGGGAGGGAGCGTTCGGTGTGGCGGTCCGTGCTCGCCAGTTGGACATTGGGGGGGACGAAGCGTTCTCTCCGGGGGCCGACGATCGTTCTGTCGGGTTCTTCACCTTCCAGGAAGCTCCCATCTCCGATGACCTCACCTTCCAACTCGGTGCTCGGATCGAAGGAAACTGGAACCAGGCCAGGCCCAACGACGACTTTCCCGATTCGGACGCCACCCGGAACTCCACCGCCTTCTCGGGATCCGTCGGGCTGAACTGGCGCCCGGCTGGTGGATGGGAGACGGGGATCCAGTTTGCCAGAGCGCACCGGGTCCCCTTGGTGGAGGAACTCTTCGCCAATGGTCCGCACATCGGGATCTCCACCTTCGAGATTGGAGATCCGGATCTGGCCGACGAGGTAAGCCACGGCTTGGACCTCTTCCTCCGGCGGGACTTTGCCCGGGGCTCGGTGGAGGTTGCCGGATTTGCCAACTGGATCAACGACTACGTGGCCTTCCAGCCCCTGGGCCGGATTGATGAGGCATCGGGCTTCCCGGTCTTCCAGTACCAGGGTACGGATGCCCGTATGGTAGGGGCGGAAGTCTCTGCCGATCTGCAGCTCAACGACATCTGGAGTGCCGGAGCCGGGCTGGACTGGGTGCAGGGCACCCGTACCGATGCCAGTGCGGAGCCCCTCCCCACCATTCCGCCTCTCCGGACCCGGGTGCAGCTCCGGGCCGACCCCGGTCGGTGGTGGGCCGGCGCGACCTTCCGGGCCATCTCGACCCAGGATCGAGTGGCTCCCGATGAGGAGGTTACCGATGGATATGTCCTGCTGGATGCACAGGCAGGCCTTCGGGTGGATCCCATGGGGAACCACTCGGTGATCCTCCGCGTGGACAATGCGCTGAACGAAAGCTACCGGGATCACCTTTCCCGTCTGCCGACCAGGGATCTCCTCATGCCGGGCCGGAACATCTCGGTAACCTACCGCTGGAGGTTCTGAGTTGATGGAGTAGTCGGGCAGATCGCCCCCGGCTCCGTCAGGCCATGCGGGGGGCACCTGCGAGGTAGGAGCCGCCGCAACATTTTTCGGGGGCGGCCCACCGGAGGGGATGGTGGGTCGCCCCTGAGTGCTTTCGGCAGGGGAATCCATCCTTGCGTTCCGGCTGAGACTTCAGTTGCTTGGTAACGGGGCCGATACAAGCCCCGGGGTCGCTTTCGACGGCGGTCTGACTTCAACGCGACTGACGCGGAAACCTTGCGCCCCCATTCCCCCGGACGATTTGGGCCTGCGCCGCTCTACCTGTCCGGTCCTGTGAATTCCACTCGTAGGGAGTTCGACATGAAACGCCACTTGGTGCTACTCGCTGGTCTTGCCCTGTTCGTCCTCGCCACCCCCCCTCAGGAAGCGGAAGCTCAGGTGAGCTTCGGCCCTCAGGTGGTACTCTGGGACTTCGATGAGCTGGCGGTAGGAGGCCGGGTTGATTTCGGCCTGGGCGAGACCTTCGGAATCGAGGAGGGAGCGTTCGCGGCACTCCGTGGCTCTGCCAACGTGAGCTACATCTTCGGGGACTCGGAGCGGATCGGGAACGAGGAGTGGAGCTGGAGCGGCCTTCTCATCAATGCGAATGCCATCGTGCCCTTCGACATTGATGCCGGTGTAACGCCCTTTGCCGGCGCCGGGATCAACCATACCCGGTTCTCGTCCAGCTTCTCGGGCCCGGGTTTGGGCAACTTCGGGTTCTCGGGTTCCTCGTCCGGCCTGAACCTCCTGGGCGGTCTCGAGTTTGGCCTTGGAGCCATCCCAGCCTTTGTGGAGCTCCAGTACAGCACCACGGGAGCTGGGCCCCTGAACCTGTCGGCGGGAGTCATGTTCGGCGGATGACGGACTGATCTCTCCATTCCGAGCCGGACGCCGAACGACCGGGCGTCCGGGTTGGAACAAGCCCCCGCCGGACCCCTCAGGTCCGGCGGGGGCTTTCCTTAACCGGATCTCTGCTTCCCATCCACGGTGCGTCGCCCTTCGGCTCGGTGGACGCGCTGGGAGTTTCGGGTCCCTGGGGGGGGGAATTGCCATCCCGGCTCCCTGGAGGCAAGCTCATGTATATGACGCCGGCCGCGTCGGTTCGCTGAGGCGACGGTCCGGCGTGGGCTCCCCCTGTCCAAAGGCGCCTCATGCCTCCTTCCGATCTCCCTTCGTCCCCCGAGAGCCCTCCAGCCCCATCCGGTTCGTCAGCGGGACCGCTCCCCGGGCCCGATGCACGCCCGGGAGCGCCCATCCGAGCCCCCCGGGGTGTGGCCCGGCGATGCCGGACCTGGGGAGCCGAAGCGGCCATGCGCATGCTCATGAACAACCTGGACCCGGAGGTGGCGGAGCACCCGGAAGATCTGGTTGTGTACGGGGGCAGGGGACAGGCGGCGCGGAACTGGCCATCCTACCATGCCATCATCCGGGAACTCCAGGCCCTGGGCCCCAATGAGACCCTCCTGGTCCAATCCGGGAAGCCGGTGGGGGTGGTCCGAACGCACCTCGACGCCCCCAGGGTCCTCATCGCCAACTCGAACCTGGTACCCCACTGGGCGACCCAGGAGCACTTCGATGAACTGGTGAGTCGGGGGCTGATGATGTTCGGCCAGATGACCGCCGGGTCCTGGATCTACATCGGTACCCAGGGGATTATCCAGGGCACCTTCGAGACTTTCGCGGAAGCGGCGCGACTCCACTTCGGTGGGTCTCTGAAAGGGACCCTCACCGTCACTGCCGGCTGCGGAGGCATGGGAGGAGCCCAGCCCCTGGCCGTGACCTTGAACGGGGGCGCCTGCCTCATCGCCGATGTGGACCGGGACCGACTGGAGCGCCGTCTCCGGGACCAGTATCTGGACGAGATCGCCCAGGACCTGACCGGTGCCATGCAGACGGCGCTGCACTGTCGCCGGCAGGGGAAAGCGCGGAGTGTGGGCGTGGAAGCCAACGCCGTCACCCTCCTGGAACGCCTCCTCTCTGATGGGGTGGTGCCGGACCTGCTGACCGACCAGACCTCCGCCCACGATCCCGTCCACGGATACGTGCCGGTGGAGTGGTCCCTTGCGGAGGCTAAGCGCATCCGGGATGAGAATCCGGACCGGTACCGGGCCCGAAGTATGGCGTCCATGGCCCGTCATGTGGAGGCCATGTTGGAGCTCCAGCGCCGGGGGGCCCTTGCCTTCGACTACGGGAACAACCTTCGCCAGCAGGCCCTTTCCCAGGGGGTGGCGGAGGCGTTCGGCTTCCCGGGATTCGTGCCGGCCTTCCTCCGCCCCCAGTTCTGCCGGGGGAGGGGGCCCTTCCGCTGGGTCGCTCTCTCGGGCGATCCGGTGGACATCTACCGGACAGATCGGGCTCTCCTGGAGCTATTCCCGAAGAATGCGGGACTCCGGAGATGGATCTTGGGGTGCCACCGCCTCCCGGGAGCCCTTCTTTCCGGCGAGTGGGATCGCTGTCGGCCCCGCTTCCGGTTCCAGGGGCTGCCGGCTCGGATCTGCTGGCTGGGCTTCGGGGAGCGGGATCGGGCCGGCGTCCAGTTCAACCGGATGGTGGCCTCCGGGGAGCTGTCCGCCCCCCTTGTCATCGGACGAGATCACCTGGATTCGGGGTCTGTGGCCAGCCCCAACCGGGAGACGGAGGCCATGCGGGACGGCTCGGACGCAGTGTCCGACTGGCCCCTCCTGAACGCCATGGTCAATGTGGCGTCCGGCGCCACCTGGGTGAGCTTCCATCACGGCGGGGGCGTGGGGATCGGCTTTTCCCAGCACGCCGGCCAGGTGGTGGTGGCCGACGGCACCCCGGAGGCGGAGCGGCGGGTGACGCGGGTACTCACCAACGACCCCCTCATGGGGGTGTTCAGGCACGTGGATGCGGGGTACGAGGAGGCGTTGGCCCACGCCTCGGAGTTTGGGGTGAGGGTCCCGCTTCCCCCCCCTGGCAGACCATGACCGGGCCGGCAGCCCCTCTGCACCTGGCCCCGTCGCCGGCCTGGGAGACCTGGTCCGGAAACCGGGGCTTGGCGAGCCAAATCCATGTGGTCCGGGATTTGGAGACGGCTGAGCCCGGCTCCGTCGTCCTGATCGGCCTCCCCGATGACCTGGGTGTGCGGTTGAACGGTGGGCGGCGGGGTGCAGACCAGGGTCCCACGGCGCTCCGCCGGGCCCTCTCCCGCTACGGAACGCCGGATCCACCGTCCCCGGGGTGGCCGCCGGTCCTGGATATGGGGGACGTTCTGCCCTCGAGCGAGCTTGAGGAAACCCACGAGCGCGTGACCGCCGTGGTCTCCCGCCTCCTGGCACGGGGGTGCCTGCCGGTGGGGATGGGGGGAGGCCATGACCTGACCCTCCCCCTGGTGCGGGCGCTGGCTGGGAGTCTGGAAGCGTCCCGAATACCGGCTGCAGGCACCCCACGCCTCACCGGCATCTACCTGGACGCCCATCTGGATGTCCGGGAGGCGGTCGGGTCCGGGATGGGCTTCCGCCGCATCCTGGAGGAGTTGGCTCCGGTGGACCTCCACGTCCGCGGCCTGGACCCCATGGTGAATGCCCGAGCGCACCTGGACTGGTTCCGGAGCCGGGGAGGCCGGACGGACGGCTTTGGCGAGGATGATCCCTGGCCTCCGGGTCCCCTCTTCCTGAGTCTGGATCTGGACGTGCTGGATCAGGCCTTCGCTCCCGGGGTGAGCGCTCCGAATCCAGTGGGATGGACGCCGGAGCGGGTGGAGGCGTGGGTGGCCCGGGCCGGGGCGGAACCGGGGGTCCGACTCTTCGACATCATGGAGCTTTCCCCCCGGTGGGACCCGGATGGGCGCACGGCCCGTCTGGCGGCCCGCATGCTGGCGGCTTTCCTCAAGGGGGTGGCCCGGCGACCGGCCGGATGGGAGGGTGCCCATGACCGGTGAACAGCGGAGCGGAGGCGACCTCCTGATCCGGGATGCCCGGATCGTCACGGCTCCTCCGGGGGAGGGGTACCGGCGGGGCCGGGAGCTGGGCCAACTGGAGGTCTGGCGCCGGGCGGACATCCTGGTCCTCGATGGGGTGATCCGTGAGGTCGGACCGGGGCTCGTCCCACCAGGCTTCGTCCCGGAGGTCCGGGCCGAGGGGCGGGTGGTCCTTCCGGGCCTCGTGGACGCCCACACCCACGCCTGCTGGGCCGGGAGCCGGATCGAGGAGTGGGGCCGGCGCCTGGGAGGAGCGTCCTACGCCGAGATCCTGGGGAAGGGAGGAGGGATCCTCTCCACGGTGGCGGCGGTTCGGGAGAGTTCGGAGGTCATGCTGGCCGCCGCCCTCCGGGTCCGACTGGGCTGGCTCCTGGAAGAGGGGACCACCACGGTGGAGGTGAAGAGCGGGTACGGCCTGGACACCGAGACGGAGCTCCGGATGCTCCGAGCCATCGGCCGGGCCGCGGCGGACTGGCCCGGGACCGTGGTCCCCACCGCCTGTCTGGGGCATGCGCTGGATCCGGATCAGGTCGATCCGGTGGAAACGGTGATCCACGAGACCCTCCCGGCGGTGTCCCGGGAGTTTCCGGGGATCGCCATCGATGCCTACTGCGAAGAGGGCGCCTGGTCGCTGAACGACTGCCTCCGCCTCTTCGATGCCGCCAGGGAGCGGGGACACCGGATCCGGGTCCATGCCGATCAGTTCAACTCCCTGGGGATGATCCCGGAGGCGGTTCGCCGACGATTCGACTCGGTGGATCACCTCGAGGCCACGACCCCCGTGGACCTGGGGGTTCTGGCCCGGAGCGCCACCGCGGGAGTGCTCCTTCCCATCTCCGGATTCCACCTCGACGACCGCTACGCCCACGGCCGGACCCTGGTGGATGGGGGCGGGGCGGTGGTGGTGGCGACGAACTGGAATCCCGGCTCCGCTCCCTCTCCCTCTCTCCCCCTGGCGGCGGCGCTGGCGGTGCGGAAGTGCGGGCTGACCCCGACGGAGGCGTTGGCCTCCATCACGGCGAACCCCGCCGTCCTCCTGGGGGAACCGGAGCGGGGGAGGATCGGGCCGGGCCGACCAGCGGATCTGGTCCTCCTCCGGCACCGGGATGAGCGGGAGTTGGTTCACACCATGGGGGGCTCACCGGTCGCTCTCGTGGTCTGCGGCGGAAGGGTGGTGGCCGGTCCCATGGCGAAGGGGGTGGGACATAATGTCACGTAAGGGAGACGCGTGGAACACATCCATAAGACTTCATGTCAACGACCCTATAACCATTCAAGACATGAAAATAGAAGATCTACCTGATGTGATTTGTAGATCACTGTTCCACGGAATCCACACGACTCACCTCACCCCCAGCTCTTCACCTCCGGTGGGGTGTTTCGAAGGGGTGTGAGGAGCTCATCCAGCTCCCGTCCCCGGGCCTCCCGCCGTCCCGTGGACCCGGGATCGGGCCAGTACTCCAGGGGATCAGGGAGGGCGCCGGCCCCATCCCCCTCTCCCGGTGAGACGCCCCCCTTTAGCGCCTCCACCTCCAGGGCGATGAGGTTCACCGTGGCCCCATCCTTCTGCAGCCGTCCCCGGACCAGGAGGAAGGGCTCCATGCGCACGGCGGCCCTGCAGCGCTCGTAGACGTCGGGCTTCACGATGACGTTGATGTGGCCGAACTCGTCCTCGATGAGGACGAAGATGTAGCCTTTGGCGGTCTGGGGACGCTGCCGGGCCACGACGATCCCCGCCAACGTCACCACCGCTCCGTTGTCCAGCTCCGGAATCCGGTCCGACGAGAGGATGTGCCCGGGCAGACGATCCCGCACCAGGTGGAGGGGATGGTGCTGGGTAGAGAAGCGGAGCATCCGGTACTCGGCCACCAGGCGGTCCCCGTCGTCCAGATCGGAGAACCGGGTCACCCCGGACGGAGCGGCGGCGGGGGCCGCCAGGGCACCCAGCTCCAGTTGGGGATCGTCCTGCCGGCCCTGGGCCCGGGTGCGGGCCTCGTCCGGTCCGAGCCAGAGCCCGGTCTGCCAGAGGAGTTCCCGCCGCCCCAGCCCCCACCCGTCGCACCCACCGACCCAGATCAGGTTTTCGATGGCGGGGCGGCGGAGCGCCGCCGGGGTACGCCGGAGGAGATCGCCCAGACTCCGGAAGGGCCCCACTCGCTCCCGCTCCTCCACCACCCGCTCGGCGATCTCCTCGCCCCACCCGCGGACAAACCCAAGTCCGACCCGCAGATCCCGCCCCTCGGCGGTGCACCGGACCCCACTTCGGTTGATGTCCGGAGGTAGGATGCGGATCCCGTTCCGCTGGGCGTCCCGCCCCAGGGCGTCCAGGGAGTAGAAGCCCATGGGCTGGTTGTTGAAGAGGGCCACGTAGTACTCGGTGGGGAAGTAGTGGCGGAGCCAGGCCGACTGGTAGGCCAGAAGGGCGAAGGCGGCGGAGTGGGACTTGGGGAAGCCGAACTCGGAGAAGGCCACCACCTGCCGGAACACGGTCTTGGCCGTCTCCAGATCCACCCCCCGCTCGGCGGCGCCGGCCCTGAAGGCTTCCCAGTGCCCCCGCATGGCCTCCCGTGAGCGCTTCCGGCTCATGGCCCGACGCAGCGAGTCGGCCTGACCGTCGGTGAACCCCGCCAGGTCCCGGCACACCTGGAGCACCTGGTCCTGGTAGATGATGACCCCCAGCGTCTCACCCAGCGCCTCGCCCAGTAGCGGGTGGTCCAGCGGAGGTGTGTAGGTGGGATCGGCCCGCTGGGCCTCCCGGCGGCGGACGTAGGGGTTCACCGCCCCTCCCACAATGGGGCCGGGGCGCACGATGGCCACCTGGACGGCGAGCTCCGCCAGGTTGGAGGGGAGGGTGCGGCGGAGCATCTGGATCTGGGCCCGACTCTCCACCTGGAAGATCCCCACCGTGTCGCCCTCCTGGATCCGCCTGTATACCGCCGGGTCGTCCAGGTCGATGCGGGAGAGGTCCGGCGCCCCGGCCACCACCGGGACCTGGACCTTTCGGGCAACGTCGGTGGCGGTGCCGCGAACGGCGATGAGGTCCACCGCCTCTTCCACCAGCGAGAGCATCCCCAGCGCCAGGAAGTCGATCTTGATGAAGCCGGCGTCGTCGCAGGAATCCTTGTCCCACTGGCAGAGGACCCGCCCCTCCATGGCCGCCGGCTCCAGGGGAACGAGCTCCAGGAGCGGACGACTCGAGATGATCATCCCCCCCACGTGCTGGGAGATGTGGCGCGGGAGACCGGCGATCTCTTCCACCTGCTCCAGGAAGAGGCGCCAGGGGCGGCTCTCCACCTTCCCGGCGAACTCCGGGATCCGCTCCAGATCGTCCCGAAGCCCGGTGGCGGAGCGGTGTTCCGCCAGCTTTGTCACCTTCTCCAGGTCTCCGGCGGGGAGATCCAGGACCTTTCCCACCTCCCGGACCGCCGAGCGGAGGCGGTAGGTGGGGAAGGTGGCCACGAGCCCGGTGTGGTCGTAGCCGTACCGCCGATAGACCTCCAGGATGAGTTCGTCCCGGATCTCCCGGGGGAAGTCCAGATCGATGTCCGGCACCGATCCCATGGCCTCGTTCAGGAACCGGCCCAGGAAGAGGCCGGCCTCCACCGGATCCACATGGGAGAGGCCGATGAGGTAGCAGATGATGGACGAGACCGACGAGCCCCGCCCGCGTCCGGGGGGGAGGCCGGCCCGGGCCCGTGGGGAATCGCCCCGCACCCGCATCCCCACCTCCCGGGCCAGCTCCATGATGTCCCGGTAGACCAGGAAGAAGCCGGCGAGGCCGTGGTGCTCCACCAGGCGGAGCTCCGTCTCCAGGCGGCTCCGGGCCTCGTCTCGCCGACGGCGGGCCTCCCGGGCCAGGGCGCTCCGCTCACCGCGACGATGGGGGAAGGCCAGGGCCGGATCGTCCGGGTAGCGCCGGTCCAGCGCCGCCGTGGTCACCGCCGTCAGCGTCTCCATGGCACTCCCTCGGTCGCTCCCCTGGAAGTCGGGGAAGGTGTATCCCAGATCCCGGGTCAGGTCGAAGGCGGCGCACCGCTCGGCGATCCGCAGGGTGGCGGAGACGGCGTCGGGGCGGGAGGCGAACCGGGCGGCCACCTCCTGGGGAGGCGCCAGATGGAAGCAGGCGTTGGGGCGCCGGACCCGGTGCGAGCCGTCCAGGGTGGAGCGGTGACGGATGGCGGTGAGCACATCGTGGAGACGGTGCCGGCGCCGACGGTGGTAGTGGACGTTCCCGGTGGCCACCACCGGCACCCCCAGGCGATCGGCCAGACGGGCCAGCCGCCGGTTCCGATCCCGATCACCCCGGACCCCGTTCTCCTGAAGCTCCACCCAGAAGCGGTCCGGCCCGAAGGCCCGGAGCATCCGCCGAGCCAGCGATTCGGCTGAGGTTACGCTGTCGTCGAGGGCATGGAGGAGGGGGCTCCGGCGGCACCCAGACAGGAGGAGGAGCCCTTCCCCCAACCCCTCCCCGGGATCCAGGAGACGCTCCAGGGAGAAGGAGGGCTGCCCCCGGGGGCTCTCCCGGTGGGCCAGGGTCAGGATGCGGCAGAGGTTGGCGTACCCGGTGGGGGTCTCGGCCAGGAGGGTGATGTGTCCGTGGTGATGGGGCTCATCGGGCCGGGAGGTGGCGGGGGGAAGGGGAGCCCCGGGATCCACCGGTACCCCGTGCCCGTGGACCGTGAGCTCCGCCCCGGTGATGGGCTGGAGACCCGCCTCCCGGGCCTCCCGGGCAAAGGCCATGGACCCGTAGAGGCCGTCGTGGTCGGTGAGGGCCAGAGCCGGATAGCCCAGCTCCACCGCCTGGTGCACCAGCTCTTCCGGGTGGGAGGCGCCGTCCAGGAAGGAGTAGCCCGAGTGACAGTGGAGCTCGACGTAGGGGGGAGTGGGCTGAGACATGGGTACCGAATATAAGCCGAAAGTCGGTGCCCGTCCAATGGGTTGGAGGGGGGGGTTGACTTGGTCTCGTAGGGGTGGCGGGCCTGGTACGGACCCGGCCGCTGTGTGTGGGGCGCCGCTTCGGGGGTGGGGAGCGAACTGCTGTGGGGGGGGCCGTCGCTGCGGGGTAGGAAGCGGGCTGCTGTGGAGAGCCGGGCGCCATGGGATCTCCGTACGCCCTTCGTGGTACTCCTGCGCTTCGCCCTTTTCCATGGACCCTCACCCAAGGACCCCATCCCATGCAGGATCGCCTGGAATCCATCGTCCTGAACGTCCTTCGCATCGTCTCCGGCTTCCTCTTCATGCAGCACGGCGCCGCCAAGCTCTGGGGATGGTTTGACGGGACCACGCGGGAGTTTCCGGAGCTCACCTTCTTCGCAGGCGTCATCGAGTTCTTCGGTGGGATCCTCATCATGCTGGGGGTGGGCACCCGGGCGGTGGCCTTCCTGGCCTCCGGGACCATGGCCTTTGCCTACTTCATGGTCCACGCGCCTCGGGACTTCTGGCCCTACGTGAACGGCGGGACCTCCGCGGCCCTCTACTGCTTCATCTTCCTGTATCTGGTGGTGCGAGGCGGAGGGAGCTTCTCGGTGGACGGCCTGTTGGCGGCGCGGCGGAAGGGGCAGGGCTG
>SKJY01000230.1 GCA_007121775.1 Gemmatimonadota bacterium | reverse complement strand
CGTCCGTTCAGCGAAACCTACCCTCCAGCGGTGTGCACCGGAGCCGGAAAGCCTCACCTCCCGGTATTTCGCTAGACCTGGCTCTCTGGCTCCCCCGTCAGCCGCTCCTGGCGGCCCTCCCCTCCGCACAGAATCTGCGGGAACGCCCCATCCTCCTCTGGCTACTCGGCCAGCCCCTCAGGCTTCCGCATGCACTAGATCTGGAGAAGACCCCTATTTTCAGGCTCGCCCCCCGAAAAACCGAATCTGAATTCGGTTTTTCGGGGGGGGCTGGATACCAGCGGCCACCGCCATTCGTGCGGAAATGGGAGGGGAGCCCCCATCCTGCCTCTTCCCCGGAGTGGACGACGTGCGGGCGGCGTCAGGCAGAGGCCGATACCTTGGCTCTTTCACGGAGTGGAAGCCGCACGGGGGTCAGCACGCAAAAGCCCCGCCCACTCCCGGAGAAGTGGGCGGGGCTGTTGCGATCGCCGGCGAATCAGTACCGGTAGTGATCCGGCTTGTAGGGACCCTCCGTGGGCACGCCGATATAGGCCGCCTGCTCCGGCGTCAGCTCGGTAAGACGCACACCCAACTGATCCAGGTGGAGACGGGCCACCTTCTCATCCAGATGCTTGGGCAGGACGTAGACCTCACGCCCGTACTCCCCGGCATTCCGGTGAAGCTCGATTTGCGCCATCACCTGATTGGTGAAGGAGGCGGACATGACAAAGGAGGGGTGGCCGGTGGCACACCCCAGATTCAGGAGCCGCCCTTCCGCCAGGATGAGCACCGAGTGGCCGTCGGGGAAGATGAACTCATCAAGCTGCGGCTTGATGGTGTGCCGCTTGATCCCGTTCTTCTTCAGGCCAGCCATGTCGATCTCATTGTCGAAGTGGCCGATGTTGCCCACGATAGCCTTGTCCTTCATCCGCGCCATGTGGTCCGCCGTGATGATGTCGCGGTTCCCGGTGGCGGTGATGAAGATGTCGGCGGTTTCCAACACATCTTCCAGGCGGACTACCTGGTACCCCTCCATGACCGCCTGAAGAGCGCAGATGGGGTCAATCTCGGTGATGAGCACCCGGGCACCCTGGCCTCGCAGCGCCTGGGCCGAGCCCTTCCCCACATCACCGTATCCACAGATCACCGCCACCTTCCCCGACAGCATGACGTCCGTGGCCCGGAGAATACCGTCGGTGAGGGAGTGCCGGCAGCCGTAGAGGTTGTCGAACTTGGACTTGGTTACGGCGTCGTTCACATTGATGGCCGGGAAGAGGAGGGTGCCGGCCTTGGTCATCTCGTAGAGGCGGTGGACACCGGTGGTGGTCTCCTCGGAGACACCCCGGATCTCCCCGGCGATGCGGTTCCACTTCCCCGGGTCCTCATCGGCCACCTGGCGGAGGAGCTTCAGGATCTCGCCCCACTCCTCCGAATCTCGGTCCTCGTCGAACTCGGGGATAGCACCTGCGTCCTCGTACTCCTTGCCCTTGTGAACCAGGAGGGTGGCGTCGCCGCCATCGTCAAGCAGGAGGTTGGGACCTCCCCCGTCGGGCCACGTCAGCGCCTGCTCCGTGCACCACCAGTACTCCTCCAGCGTCTCTCCCTTCCATGCGTAGACGGGCACCCCCCGGGGCTCTTCCGGTGTCCCGTCAGGCCCCACCACAACCGCCGATGCGGCATGGTCCTGGGTGGAGAAGATGTTGCAAGAGACCCAACGCACATCGGCGCCCAACTCCTTCAGCGTCTCGATGAGCACCGCAGTCTGCACCGTCATGTGCAGGGAACCCATGATCCGGGCCCCGGCCAGGGGCGCCTGACCGGCGTACTCCTCCCGGAGAGCCATGAGGCCGGGCATCTCGTGCTCAGCCAGGCGGATCTCGTCGCGGCCCAGCGTATGGAGCGACAGGTCCTTCACCTTGAAGGGAGGCCGCTCCCGACCGCCGGCTCCCACATTCACTCCTTCCTTCAGCACCATCGTCTCCATACGTCTGCCTCCAATGTGACTCGAATTCGGAAACGAGAACCGCCCAGGGTCGGGGGCCCCCGTGAAACGTGCATCAGTGGCGGCGGGATTCCAAGCGTGGCGTGCACCATCCGCCGGACCCATGCTTACCTCTCAGTGGGCCAGGGGTGCCATCCCGCTCGGAACTTTGCATTCGGTTTGAGGGAAGAAAGTCGCCTCTCCTCTCCATCCTCCTGTCCTGACCAGCCATGCCGGAACTCCTTCTGCCCCCCTGCTGCCACCCCTTCCGGAGGCGGCCGTGAACGCCAAGGTCAAGGGCACCCTCGTCACCGCTGCAGTCCTCCTGGGGGCCTTCCTCCTGGCCCTGCCTAAGCTCTCCCTGGGGGGAGGGGACGACACCGGCGCCGGCGGTCCGCCAAGTGGGCCCAGCGGCGGTCCGGGCGGAGGCGCCCTGACCGTAGACGTCTACGTGGTGGAGCCCCACCCCCTGCTTGACCGCACCCTGGCCACCGGATCTCTCCTGGCGGAGGAGTCCGTGGAGCTCCGGGCCGAGGTGGGCGGACGCCTCATGGAGATCTCCTTTGAAGAGGGCGGAGCGGTGCAGGCCGGAGCCCTTCTGGCCCGGGTGAACGATCGGGACCTGCAGGCCCGACTCCAGGCGCTCGAGGCCCGCGGCCGGCTCCTGGAACAACGGGAGTTCCGGCAGGAACGCCTCCTGGCCGAGGGAGGGGTCTCGGCCGAGGAGTTGGAAGAGACCCGGGCCGAGTTGGAGATCGTGGAGGCGGACAAGGAGCTGGTGAGGGCCGACCTCGAGAAGACCGAGGTCCGGGCGCCCTTCGCCGGTCGTGTGGGCTTCCGTGAGGTGAGTCCGGGAAGCCTGATCTCACCCGATACCCGCATCACGACCCTGCAGGTGCTGGATCCCCTTCGGCTCCAGTTCTCCGTTCCCGCTCGCTTCGCCCCAAGGGTCGCCACGGGGCAGCGGGTCCTCTTCCGGGCGGAGGGCTCGGACCGGGAGTACGAAGGGGAGATCTTCGCCGTGGAGCCGGTCCTTGAGGAATCGACCCGGACCCTCCGCATCCTCGCCCGGACGCCGAACTCCGATGGGACCCTCTTCCCCGGGTCCTTCGCCACGGTGGAGCTGATCCTGGAGGAGTTCGACGCCGCCATCTCCGTACCCTCCATCGCTGTACGTCCGGATCTGGACGGCCCCCGGGTCTTCGTCTTCCGAGGCGGAGAGGCTGAGGAGGTCCCGGTGGAGCTGGGGATCCGCACCCGTGAGCGGGTCCAGGTGGTCTCAGGGCTGGAGCCCGGAGACTCGGTGATCGTCACGGGCTTCCAGCAGCTCCGCCCCGGGATGGAGGTGGAGGTGGGCGATGTGACCCGGCCTGACCCCGATGGCGAGGAGCCGGGGGCGCTCCTGGATGAGGGCGCGGCGCCATGAAGCTCTACGAACTGAGCGTCCGCCGGCCGGTCCTGGCCACCGTGATGTCGCTGGTCATCGTAATCTTCGGCATCGTGGCCTTCACCTTCCTGGGGGTGCGGGAGTTCCCCTCGGTGGACGCCCCCATCATCACGGTGACCACCAACTACCCCGGCGCCAACGCCAGCGTCATCGAATCCCAGATCACCGAACCCCTCGAAGAGTCGGTGAACGGTGTGGAGGGGATCCGCTCCCTCACCTCCACGACCCGGGAGGGGCGCTCCACCATCCAGGTGGAGTTCGATCTGGACGAGGATCTGGACCGGGCCGCCAACGATGTGCGCGACCGTGTAAACCGGGTGCTGAGTCGCCTTCCCCCCGACGTGGACCCTCCCCAGGTCTCCAAGGCTTCGGACGATGAGGCGCCCATCGTCTTCCTCAACGTCTACAGCGACCGCCGGGATCTCCTGGAACTCACCCAGATCGCCGAGACCCGCTTCGCCGAGCGACTCCAGACTATCTCGGGAGTCAGTCGGGTGGATGTGTGGGGCTCCCGCCGGTACGCCATGCGCCTCCGCTTGGACCCGCAGCGGCTGGCTGCGCACCGCCTTTCCCTGGCGGAGGTGCAGGAGGCGATGGACCGGGAGAATGTAGAGCTGCCGTCGGGGCGGCTGGAGGGAGATGACCTTCAGCTCACCATCCGGACCCTCACTCGCCTCCAGACCCCCCAGGAGTTCGAGGACGTCATCCTCCGGCAGGAGAACGGCCAGGTGGTGCGCCTCCGGGACGTGGGGCGCGCCGAGCTGGCGGCGCAGAACGAGCGCACGGTGCTGAAGCGGGAGGGGGTCCCCATGGTGGGCGTGGTGATCCGGCCCCTCCCCGGCGCCAACAACGTGGCCATTGCCGACGAGTTCTACGAGCGGCTGGAGCAGATCCGAGCGGATCTTCCCGACGACATCCAGACGGCCATCGGCTTCGACGTCAGCGAGTTCATCCGCGCCTCCATCTCCGAGGTGCAGCAGACGGTGCTCCTGGCCCTCCTCCTGGTCACCCTGGTGATCTTCCTCTTCCTACGGGACTGGCGTACCACCATCGTCCCGGTCATCGCCATCCCGGTGGCGCTCCTGGGCGGGTTCTTCGTCATGTTCGCCCTGGGATTCACCATCAACGTCCTGACCCTATTGGCCATCGTCCTGGCCATCGGGATCGTGGTGGACGACGCCATCGTGGTGGTGGAGAACATCTATTCCAAGATCGAGGCCGGGGAAGATGCCATCCTGGGGAGCGTCGAGGGGACCCGGGAGATCTTCTTTGCCATCATCTCCACCACCTTGGCGCTGGTGGCGGTATTTCTCCCCATCATCTTCCTGGGTGGGCTGACCGGCCAACTCTTCAGCGAGTTCGGGCTCACCCTGGCGGGCGCGGTGGTCGTCTCGTCCTTCGTGGCCCTCACCCTGACCCCCATGCTCTGCTCTCGCCTCCTCAAGAAGCGGGAGCAGAAGCCGTGGTTCTACCAGCGGACCCAGGGGTTCTTCGACGGCCTCACCGAGAGCTACCGGAAGGGGCTCGAGGGCTTCCTGGAGCGCCGGTGGCTCGCCTTTGGGGTCCTGGCCCTCTGTTTCGGGCTGGGCTATCTCTTCTTCGAGACCCTCCCCCGGGAGCTGGCGCCCACCGAGGACCGGGGAGCCATGCAGATCCCGGTATCGGGTCCGGAGGGGGCAACCTTTGCGTACATGGATCGGCATATGGATGCCCTCTCGGAGCTGGTTCGGGAGGAAGTGCCTGAGTACCGCGCCGTCGTCTCCGTTACCTCGCCCGGCTTCGGGGCCGCCTCGGCAGTGAACTCGGGCTTCATCCGCCTCACCTTGGTGGATCCGTCGGAGCGGGACCGGAGTCAGCAGGAGATCGCCCAGGCCCTCTCCCGGCGCCTCGGTGAGGTTCGGGGGGTGCAGGCCTTCGTGATCCAGGATCAGAGCATCCGGACCGGGGGAGGGGGTGGGCGTGGGCTCCCGGTGCAGTTCGTCCTGCAGGCTCCCACCTTGGAGGATCTTGCCGAGAAGCTGCCCGAGTTCCTGGACCAGGCGCGCTCCGAACCCGCCTTCTCCGTGGTGGATGTGGACCTGACCTTCGACAGCCCCGAACTGTTGGTTGAGGTGGATCGTCAGCGGGCCCGGGATCTGGGGATCTCCACCGCCGAGTTGGGGCGGACGCTGCAGCTCGCTCTGAGCGAGCAGCGCACCGGCTTCTTTCTCATGAACGGACAGCAGTACGACGTCATAACGGAGGTGGATCTGGATCAGCGCCGGACCCCCACTGATCTCCGCTCCCTGTATGTCCGGACGGCCACCGGGGTGCCCCTGCAGATGGACAACCTCATCAGCCTCCGAGAGACGGTGGCGCCGCCCCAGCTCTACCGGTTCGATCGCTTTGCGTCGGCCACCGTCTCGGCGGGGCTGGCGCCGGGGTACGTGATCGGCGATGGGATCGACGCCATGCGAGGTGTGGCG
>SKJY01000224.1 GCA_007121775.1 Gemmatimonadota bacterium | reverse complement strand
ATTCCTCACGATGCTGCGAATGTCCAGGAGGTCGGTGATCCGGCCCTGGACCACGGCGGAACCGATGAGTCCCGGCCGGTCCGAGGGTTTTTCCACCGCCACACGGTCTTCCACGATGTCGAGGATCCGGTCCACCACGATCCCCACCTCCCGTCCGTCATCATTGTAGACCACCAGTTGGAGGTTATCCGGGTCCTCCCCGGTCCCACCGGAACCAAGGAGGTTGGAAAGGCGCAGGAGTGGCAGAATGGAGTCGCGGTACTGGATGACCTCCTGCTCCCCTGCCACCTCCAGCGACCTCCGCGGTACCTCCTCCAGGCGAGCCACCATGGCGATGGGGATGGCGACCCGTTGGGCCTCACCGACCCCGAGGATGAGGAGGGTGTCCCGATCCTCTTCTGCCAACTGCGATGCGGCGTCCCGCCCAGTCACATGCCGTTCCCCGCCCGTGGTGCTCACGACGCTGGCCTCCTGTGCCAGACCGAGAACGTCCAGGATGAGGGCGACCCGGCCATCCCCCATCACAGTGGCGCCGGCGAAGACGGGGATCCCCTTGAGCTGCTTGCCCAGAGGCTTCACAACGATCTCCGTGGTCTCGTTCACCTCGTCCACGACCAGGCCGAAGCTCCGGTCATCGGCACGAAGCACCACGATGGTGGCATCCTGGAAGGATAGGGTGGCCTCCCGCAGCTTCTCGATGTCCGCCACCGTTTCCCGGATCAGACCGTCTACGGTCCCCAGGTGAGACTTGGCCAGAGCAGTCTCGCCCGCCTCCACCTCGTCGATGACAAGTCCCAGACTCTCGTGCATCCGGCGGTGGATCCCCTCGAGAAGCCGCCACTCGGC
Source organism: Gemmatimonadota bacterium (assembly GCA_007121775.1). Classification (GTDB taxonomy): domain Bacteria; phylum Gemmatimonadota; class Gemmatimonadetes; order Longimicrobiales; family Gaopeijiaceae; genus PWLA01. The sequence continues at coordinate 5,031 of SKJY01000224.1, read as the reverse complement.
GAGCTTCCCGAACTGCTCCTTCCCTGCACCATAGAGCCACTTTCCGAGCGCGCACTTCGCCGGATCCGTGACCACGGATCGGTCCACCGCCTCATCGCCTGCAATAATCCGGTCCAAACGGCTACGCCAAGCGTGATGTGCGGCGATCAGGGCGTCGAAATCCACCTTCTCGGACTCGGGCTTCGTCTTGTGGAGGCTCAGGACCTGATCCAGATGGACGATGGGGAGGAGCTCACCCCGGAGCCGGTATACCGGAACACCGTGGATCTCCTCAAGCCCCTCGATCCCCTCCTCCAAGCGCACGAGCTCCAGGAGATTCACCTGCGGAATCGCAAACCGCTCGCCCTGAGAGGTAACGACCAGGGCAGGGATGATGGCCAGCGTCAGGGGGATCTTGATCTTGAGGACTGTCCCCTCGCCCCGGACGCTCTGCATGTCGACCATCCCACCGATCTTCTCGATGTTGGTCTTCACCACATCCATCCCCACGCCGCGCCCCGACACATTGGTGACCGTCTTCGCGGTGCTGAGCCCAGGGAGGAAGAGGAGCTGCTGGAGCTCCCGCTCCGTCATCCGGGCCACCTGATCCGGGCTCACCAGCCCCTTGTCCAGCGCCTTGTGTTTGACAGCTTCTGTGTCGATCCCGGCCCCGTCATCGGCAATCTCGATGTTGACCTGACCGCCCTCGTGGAAGGCCCGGAGCCTCAGGACGCCCTCCCGGGGTTTGCCCGCCGCCTCCCGGTCTTCCGGCGACTCGATGCCGTGGTCCACAGCGTTGCGGATCAGGTGGGTGAGGGGGTCCTTGATGGCCTCGATGATGGTCTTGTCGAGCTCCGTGTCCCGACCCAGCATCTCGATGCGAACTTCCTTGCCGAAGCTCACCGAGAGGTCTCTCACCACCCTGGGGAACTTCTGCCAGACGTTCCCGATGGGCTGCATGCGGGTCTTCATGACCCCCTCCTGCAGCTCAGTGGTGATGAGGTTCAGTCGCTGGCTCGCCGCTTGGAAGGCGGTGTCCTTTACGTCGATGGCGTACTGGAGAATCTGGTTGCGGGAGAGAACCAGTTCGCCCACCTGGGTCATGAGTCGGTCCAGGAGTTCCACATCGACCCGGATGGTGCTGTCCGTGACGGACGATCCTCCATCTCCATTGGTCGAGGCCGGCACGGCCACGGCGTCCGCAACCGCCTCGGCCACTGTGGCCACCTCCACCTCGCCCGGCTCGGGATCTGCGGGAGGGCCGTGCCCCTCACCCTTCCGACGCCCGTGGGTCCGGATCGTCTCATCCAGGTCGGCGATGAGCTCGGCGTGATCCTCCTTGCCGTCGTGCCCCTGGGCCTCGATAGTCGCCAGGATCCCCCGTACCGTGTCCACAGTACGGAGGAGCAGGCTCGTGACCTCAGGCGTCAGCCTCATGAGGCCGTCACGGAGGAGGGCCAGGAGGCTCTCACCGTGGTGGGTGACCGACTCCAGTCGGGTGAACCCGAGGAAGCCGCAGGTGCCCTTGATGGTATGGATCGACCGGAAGATGGCCTTCAGGAGTTCCTTGTCGTCCGGCTTCTGCTCCAGCTCGACCAGATGGCGCTCCATCTGGTCGAGCCCTTCATGACTCTCAGTCAGGAATTCCAGGACGATCTCGTCGAGCTGGTCCATGCCGCCTCCTCGGTGGGGGCTCGAAGTCCAGGTGGTCGTCAGAACCGACGGGTGCTGCCGGTACTGCCGCGTCCATTCGATGCCTTGCCGTTCCCGGCTCCCACGGAAGCTCCGACCGAGGCCGCAACCTTGTGGCCGGGGCCGTCGTCCATCTCATACTTGAACTGACCCACCAGCGTCTGGAGTTCAGCCGCCATCCGGGCGAGTTCGCTGGAGGCCTGCTGACCCTGTTGGGCGCCGGCGGAGGTCTGCCCGGCGGCTTCCGCCACCCCGGTGATATTCTGGGCGATCTCGGTGCTGCCCTGAGCCGCTTCAGACACATTCCGCCCGATCTCGTTGGTGGTGGCCGTCTGCTCTTCCACCGCACTGGCAATGGTGGTCTGGATGTCGTTGATCTGGGTGATGATCTGACCGATCTGCTGGATGGCAGAGACGGCCCCCTGACTGTCCACCTGGATGGCCTCGATCTTCCGACCGATATCCTCGGTGGCCTCAGCCGTCTCCTTGGCCAGCTCCTTGACCTCGTTGGCCACGACCGCGAAGCCCTTCCCGGCCTCGCCGGCCCGCGCCGCCTCGATGGTGGCGTTGAGGGCCAGGATATTGGTCTGCTGGGCAATGGCGGTGATCGTCTTCACCACCTCGCCGATCTCGGCGGAGGAATCACCCAGCTTACCCACAGTAGCGTTGGTGCTGTCGGCCATGGTCACGGCCTGACCCGCCACACGAGCGGCATCGGAGGCGTTCTTGGCGATCTCCTTGATGGAGGCCGACATCTCCTCGGTCCCGGTGGAGACGGTCTGGACGTTCTTCGACACCTGTTCGGCGGCCGCCGAGACGACACCGGCCTGGGCCGTGGTCTCTTCCGAGTTGCTGCCGATCTGGGTTGAGACGGCGGAGAGTTCCTCGCTGGACGCCGCCAGGGCGTGGGCCGACTGACCCAGCGTCTGGAGCGCCGAGCGAACCTCGGACACAGCAGTGTTCAGGGAGTTCTTGATCCTGGCGTGATCTCCGCGGTAATCGCCCACGACCTGGACGGTGAAGTCCCGCTGGGCCACCCGGTCCAGGGCGGCGGCAGCCTCGTCGATGGGGTGGATGACGGCGTCCAAGGTGTTGTTCACCCCTTCCACGATCTTCCGGTAGTCTCCCTGGTGCCTGGAGGCGTCGGCCCGGGTCTGCAGGCGTCCATCCACCGCGGCCTGGGCCAGAGAGGCACTATCATCCACCATGGCCCGGATGCTGTCGCGGCACACGTCGTAGGACGCGATGGCCCCCTTCACCTGGTCGATCATCCCATTGACAGTCTCGGAGAGCTTGCCGATCTCGTCCTGCCCTATGATGGGGAGAGGCTGGGTCTTGGGGATGACGTCCTGGGTCAGGTCACCCTTGGACATGGCCGTGATCCCCCCCTCCAGACCCGTGATGCAGATTGCCCGGAGCGACTCGGCACGCTCGGCACAGGCGCTCACCTGACGGGACATGAGGCCGGAGAGCCACCAGGCGATCCCGAGCCCCAGCAGGACCGCCGCGCCCAGGACGACGATCACCATGAGAGAGGCCCGCTGGGAGGTCTCGAGTCCCTGGGCTCCCATATCGGCGGCATAGGTGGTCTTCCACTCCGCCATCTGGTAGCCCACCTCGTCGAGTTGTGTCGCAAGACTCGCCAACTCAGGGGCGAAGAGTGCCTCCAAGGCGGCTTCGTTTTGGTTCCGGGCCGCCAGGTCGAAGATCTGTTCGTTCAGTGAGCGCCACTGGGCGAACAGATTCTCGCTTTCCCGATGGAGTGCGATGCCCTCGTCGGAGACCATGGCCCTACCCACGATGGCCAGTTCTTCCTGAGCCTGGTTCATGGCGTACCGGAAACTCTCCTGCCAGGCCGTATCGGACCCGTCCACGAGAATCCCGGTCCGCACATCCCGCTGCACTGTATGCATGTAATTCTGGAACCCTACGGCGGCCACGGCACCCGGGAGTTCCCGGTTCACCACCACATCGAGCCCTTCATCCACCGACTTGAGGGAGAAGAAGCCCACCCCGCCCAGGATGACCGCAAGACCGATCATGAGCCCGAAGGACAGAAGGAGCTTCGGCCGAATATTCAGATCATGAAACCATTGCATGGGACGACTCCGGCATCGTTTGGGGGGAGCGTAGCGCCGTCTCCGTCGGCGGTTCGGCCGGCCCCGGGGCGGAAGGTCCTCCTCTCGGCAAATCACCGAACGGGAGACAGCTTCTGGGGTTATCGGCCCCCCTTCCGCGAGCTTTAGTTGGTGACTGTCAAATCGCTTTTCTCAGCGCCTGAACGAGAGCCTATCCCAACACACGAATTCGGCCCCCCGGGCCGCCAGGTCGGCAGCCCGAGGGGCCGGAAGCACCCCTTGCCTGAATGTCATTCCCCGGGCGCCGGTGCTACCCTGGGGGTGGTTGGCCCGCCTGCGGGCCCGTGCCTCACACCGGCAGCATGGGGGCAATGACCAGCGAGACGATGGCCATAACGTTGATGAGAATGTTCATGGAGGGGCCGGAGGTATCCTTCAGCGGATCACCCACAGTGTCGCCCACCACGGTAGCCCGGTGGGCATCGGAGTTCTTCCCCCCGAAGTTGCCCTGTTCCACATACTTCTTCGCGTTGTCCCAGGCCCCGCCGGCGTTGGCCATGAAGAGCGCCAGGAGTACGGCGCCCAGGAGGGTTCCGATGAGCATTCCGCCGAGGACGGTGGCTCCCAGGGTGAACCCGATGAGCACTGGGGAGCCCACAGCGATGAGCGCCGGCAGGATCATCTTCTTCAGCGCCGCATCGGTGGCGATCTCCACGCAGCGCTCCGAATCCGGCTTGGCCTTCCCCTCCAGGAGCCCCGGAATCTCCCGGAACTGCCGGCGGATCTCCTCGATCATCTCACCGGCGGCATCTCCCACCGCCGTCATTGTGATGGAGGCCACGAGGAAGGGGGTGAGCCCACCAAGGAAGAGTCCCACCAGGACGAGGGGGTCCGAGAGGAGGAGTTGGAAGTCGGGGTTCCGGACCGAAATGGTGTTGATGTAGGCGGCGATGATGGCCAGCGCCGCGAGCGACGCGGCTCCGATGGCGAACCCCTTACCGATGGCCGCCGTGGTATTCCCCACCTCATCCAGGGAGTCGGTGATCTTCCGGGTGGCCTCGCCGAAGCCCGCCATCTCGGCGATGCCGCCGGCGTTGTCGGCCACAGGCCCGTAGGCGTCGATACTCATGGTGATGCCGATGGTGGCAAGCATCCCCACCGCCGCGATCCCCACTCCGTAGAGGCCGGCCAGATAGCTGGCCGCCATGATGACGCCGGCGATGATGAGGAGCGGGATCACCACCGACATGAGGCCCACCGAGAGCCCACTGATCATGACGGT
>SKJY01000164.1 GCA_007121775.1 Gemmatimonadota bacterium | reverse complement strand
CACATCGACACCTGGGACGGCGCCCCGGGCGGAACGGACAACACCACCGGCGTCTCCCTCATGATGGAGGCCGTCCGGATCCTGCGGGAGGTGTACCCCGAGCCGAAGCGCACCATCATCGTGGGCCTCTGGGGCGGGGAGGAGCAGGGGCTGAACGGGTCCCGGGCCTTCGCCGAGGATCACCCCGAGGTGGTGGAGGGGATGCAGGTTCTCCTGAATCAGGACAACGGGACGGGACGCGTTGTGAACATCTCCCTGCAGGGGTTCACGGAGGCATCCGGACACATGGCCCGCTGGTTGTCCCAGGTGCCTCAGGAGGTGACCCGGCACATCAACCTCACCCTCCCCGGTATGCCTTCCGGTGGCGGGACGGACCACGCCGCCTTCGTCTGCTTCGGCGCGCCGGCATTCAACCTGTCGGGGCTCCCGTGGGACTACTTCACCTACACCTGGCATACGAACCGGGATACCTTCGACAAGATCGTCCTGGATGACCTGAAGAACAATGTGGTTCTCGTGGCCTCCCTGGCGTACCTGGCCTCGGAAGACCCGGAGCGGGTCTCTCGGGAGCAGCGGACGGTCTTCCCCCTGAGCCCGCAGACGGGCCAGCCACTGGGGTGGCCCAACTGTCAGCCCGCCACTCGCTCAGCCCCCTGGTGATCCGGGGAAGATGACCGGTTCCACCCGGCGGGAAGTCCACCTCGCCGGGTGGAACCGGGGATCTGTAAGGGACCACGGACTTTGGGGCGTTACCTTTTCGTTACCGTCTCCCCGCCCAACCCGTGACCTGGGCGGGATAGAATGAGGCGTGATCCGGAGTTCGGAGCGTACCGACCCCAGGTGCTCCGGACGCGGAAGACGCTCCCCCTGCCCCACTCTCGGCCCATGAGCGCCCAGATCGCCACACCCGGAGCCCCTCGGATCCTGGTAGTGGAAGACGAACCCGACATCGCTGCCTTGGTGGCGTATCAGCTCACCCGTGCGGGATATCGGGTCGAAACGGCAGCCAACGGTGCGGAAGCCGTCTCGGCCATCGACCGGACGATCCCGGACCTCCTCATCCTGGACCGGATGGTCCCGGAGATCTCTGGAGACGAGGTCCTGCGTCGCGTCCGGGATGAACCGGCAACCCGAACCGTCCCGGTCCTCATGCTCACCGCCAGACGCGAGCAGGAGGATCGGATCGAGGGGCTGGAGCTGGGAGCCGACGACTACCTCACCAAGCCCTTCAGCCCCCGGGAGTTGGTCCTGAGGGTCCAGGCCATCCTCAGACGGACCGAGCAGGGCGCCACGGAGACCGGTGGAAAAATCCTCCGAGCCGGTCCTCTGGTCCTGGACCTCACTGCCCACCTGGCCACCCTGAGTGGAGAAGAGTTGGCCCTCACTCCCACCGAATTCCGGCTCCTCCAGACCCTCATGGAGCGAAAGGGGCGCACCCAGAGCCGCAAGCAGCTCCTGGAGCGGGCATGGGAGGTGGACGCCAATGTGGCCGAACGGATCCAGACCCGGACGGTAGACATGCACGTGCGTCGCCTCCGAGCCAAGCTCGGAGAGTACGGCGACTGGGTGGAAACGGTTCGGGGATTCGGATACCGGCTGCGTATCCCTGAGGCCGAGGGATTCGGCAACCTCCAGGAAGCCTGATCTGGCGGGGACCACAAGCTGCCCTTTGGTCCTGCGTGGACCGCCCTGCCGGGCCGGCGGCGCCGCCGGCCCGCAACCACCCTCCGACGCCGTCAGTCCTCCAGCCGGCCCGCGCCGTGCTTGATGCTCCGGCCTTCCACCATGAAGACCACGTCCTCGGCCACATTGGTGGCTAGGTCGGCCACCCGCTCCAGATTCCGGCCCACGAGGATCAGGGAGGTGCCGGTGCCGACCCACCCCGGATCACCTGTCATCCGAGCCAGAAGCTTCTGGAACCCGCCCCGATGGAGGGCATCCACCCGATCATCGGTCCTGCACACCTCCCGGGCCCCCTGGGCATCGCCCCGGACGAAGCTGTCCAGCGCCCGGGTCAGCATCCGGCCACTGATCCTGGCCATCTCCTCCACCTCCGGGAAGGATGTCAGCGGTGCGGGCGCCCGATGAAGGTGATGAACGGTCTCGGCGATGTTCACGGCGTGGTCGCCAACCCGCTCCAGATCGTTGGCGATTCGCAGAATCATGGTGATGACCCGAAGATCACTGGCCACCGGCTGATGGAGGGCGAGCAGATTGATCCCGGCCTCATCCACCTCCACCTCCATGGCGTCCAGTTCCCGATCGGCCAGGATGACTGCATCCGCCTTTCCCGCGTCCCCTTCCACCAGGGCTTCCATGGACGTCCGCAGGAGTTCTTCCGCCAGGTACCCCATGGCCAGAAGATCCCGACGGAGCGCCAGGAATCCTTGCCGGAACTGGCGAGAGCCACCGTGCAGGTTCACCGGAACCGTCCTGTGATATAGGCCTCCGTGCGAGACCGGGACGGATTGGTGAAGAGAGTCTCGGTTGCTCCGCACTCCACCACCGCCCCCCGATCCAGGAAGATGGTGCGATCTGAGACCCGAGCCGCCTGCTGCATGTTGTGGGTCACCAGGACGATGGTGACGTCCGTCTTCAGCTCGTAGATAAGTTCCTCGATCTGCTGGGTGGCGCCGGGATCCAGGGAAGCGGTGGGTTCATCCATGAGGAGGACCTCCGGACGCACCGCAAGGGCGCGGGCGATGCAGAGACGCTGCCTCTGTCCGGCGGACAATAGGGCGGCTGGTGTGTCCAGTCGGTTCCGCACTTCTTTCCAGAGTGCTGCCCTGCGCAGGACCTCCTCCGTCAATGCCGACCAGTCCCGCCGCCGGACCATCCCATGGCGTCGGGGGGCGAACAGGACATTCTGCCGGATGCTCATGGTGGGAAAGGGAACGGGTTGCTGGAACACCATTCCCACCAGGGTTCGCAGGAGCACCGGGTTGAATCCAGGGTCGTGGATCTCCCGGTCCCCCAGGTACACCTCCCCGGTGACGCGAGCCCCACGGGTGCCGTCGTGCATGCGGTTCAGAGCCCGGAGCAGGGCCGACTTGCCACTCCCGCTGGGGCCGATTATGGCAGTGACGGCTGCGGCGGGGATCTCCAGGTCCACACCCCTCACCGCCTCCGTGGCGCCAAAGCAGACCGTGAGGTCTCGAGTACTCAACCGTTCCGCCATGATCGTCTCTTCACCCTCCCACCGGGAATCTGGAACCCGGGAAGGTCGCGGGCGAGCCAGATGGGACGGAGCGGGGGTCCGGAATGGTGGTTCGGCGGCGCCATAGGGCGCGGGCGGCTCCGTGGAGAAGGAAGATCCCGGCCAGGAGGATGAGGGCACCGGCCCATGCCTCCCCGCCCCCCGCCGCCAGGAGGCCCACGGCGAAGCCATGGATCTCCAGGGGGAGAGCAGTCACCCCGCTCCTGCCATCCCCCAGGACGAAACCGGTGCCTGCCGCCACCACCACCACCAGGGGAGCGGTCTCGCCCAATAGGCGTCCCGAGGCCACGAGCACCCCCGTACCCACCTGGGCTGCGGCCGCGGGGAAAACAACCTGGAGGGTACGAGCGGCCTCGCCCAGGCCCAGCGCCAGAGCCCCATCGCGGATCCCTTGGGGGACCGAGCCCAGGGCTTCGTCGGTGGTCACCGCCACCATGGGAATGAGGACCAGCGCCAGCGAGGCCGCTCCGGCCAGCAGTACGGAACCGCCCAGAGTGGCAACCAGGAGACTCCAGACGGCAAATCCCACCACCAGGGAGGGGAGAAGCACCAGCGCCTCGCAGATCAGGCGGACACCACGCCCCCCAAGCCCTCGTCCCAACTCGGCCATGTAGATCCCCACCCCTACCCCTGCTGGAACGCCCAGGCCCAGTGCCATTGCCAGGAGGGTGATGGACCCCATCAGCGCATCGCCCCACCGGAAGCCCAGGGCGGTCCCAGTGGAACCCGTTCCCGGTGTCGAGGCAAGCCCAAACCCCGACGGGTTCTCTGCCGTTGGGGGCACGCCCCCTCCGGTGAACGACTGGACGAGATGCGGGCCGCCGGTGAAGAGCGCCGTGCCGAGAATCCAGACGAAGAGGGAGAGAGACGCCATGAGGGCCAGGGCGCAAAGAATCCAGACGGCCCGTTCCACCAGCAGGCGGCGAGCCAACCGTCGGGCCATGGATTCGGCGGCCCCTGTGGGGCCTACCGGGTTCGCGAGGCCGGTCCGTGGTGTGGGATCAAGCGGAGTCATGGTTCGAGCCTCCCCACAACCTTCTGCACCCCGAGTCGCCCTCCGATGGCGAGGGCCAGCGAGAGAGCAACGATCAGGAGAATCAGCGCCGCCAGGGACGCAAGGTGGAGTTCATGGCCGGCGATGCCGGATTCCCGGAGCACCACTGAGGTGAGTGTGGCGCCGGAAGGGAGGCGTTCCAGAGCGGGGGCAAGAGTGCCCCCCAACGTCATGGCTACCACCAGCGACTCCCCCAACGCCCGACCCAGGCCCAGCACAATCGCAGCCCAGAGGCCGGTCCGAGCCTGGGCCAGCACCACATACCGCAGGACTTCCCACCGGGTACACCCCAGCGCCAGGCCAGCCTCTCTGCCGGCACGCGGCACGGCGGCTAGAGCGTGATGGGCCAGGGAGGCTGTGGTGGGGATGGTCATGAGGGCCAGGACCACTCCCGTCCCCAGTAGGGTGAACCCGACTCCCGAAGGATCCAGAAGTGCGAGAGCGCCGCCCCCGTCCGACACCGGGAGGGCGCTGAGGCGGAGCTGGGCCCAGGGAAGGAGGACCAGGAGTCCCCAGAGTCCGAAAACGAGGGCGGGAACCGCCGCCATGGCGTCCAACCCCGCCGACAACCCTCCCCGTATGGGTTCTGGTGCATATTCACTCACGAAGACCGCGGTGCCCAGCGCCACCGGAAAGGCCAGGACCAGGGCCAGGCCGCTGGTCAAGACCGTCCCCATCACCAGCGGGAGGGCGCCGAAGCGCCCTGCGGCCGGGTCCCAGACCTGGCCCAGGAGGAGCGCCGCGACCCCCTCGCGCCAGGCGGGGAGCGCGGCGAGCCAGAGTTCCCGAGCGAGGAGGAGAAGCACCGCGAAAAGGAACAGGATCAGAGCGCCACAGACCAGACGAAGCCATGGGAGGCCCTGAGATCGGAGGCGGCCATGGGCCATGTCTGGCGGCCGAGCCCTTGGGGAGGGACCGGCCTCATCCCACCCCTGGATCGTGGAGGCGGAAAGCGGAGTGATGGGGGGGTCTGACTTCACTACTTGACGATGCACGGGGAGAGAGTCCGGACCGAACGATTCGCTTCAAGCTGACGCCCCATCGTCACGGCACCGTCACAAGAAGGCCCCGGTTACGTAACGCCCTGATCGGTGTCGAGCCGCAGTTGCCCACTCGACTCAGTTCGCTCGTCCTGCCTCCCGGAGCGTCCACTCCATGAGGTCGCGGTGCAGATTCCTGGACGGCTCTCCGGGGGCACGCATCCGACGCCTGTATTCCCCCGATGACTGAAGCTCCCAGGCGAGTTCGTTGTCATCCAGGCTCATGTCGAGGATCCGGCTCACCCGCTCCCGGAGCAGCGGATCTTCCAGCGCCACCTGGGCCTCCACCCGCTCATTGATGTTCCGGGACCGCCAGTCCGCGCTGCCGATGAGGATGATGGGGTCGCCACCATTCCCGAATCGGAAAATCCGCTCGTGCTCCAGGAATCGCCCCAGGACACTCACCACCTGGATGTTCTCGCTGAAGCCGGGAATTCCAGGGCGTAACCGGCAGTGCCCCCGTATGGCGAGTCGGATCCGGACGCCGGCCTGGGAGGCCTCGTAGAGGTTCCGGATGATCCCGGGGTCATCCAGGGCATTCATCTTGGCGTCGATACGCCCCTCTCCGCCCACCGCCACCTGCTCCATTTCGGCCCGGATCAGCGCTTCGAAGGAAGCCCGCATACGCCCCGGCGCCACCATCAGCTTCCGGTACTCCCGATCGGGGGCGTACCCGGTGAGGGAGTGGAAGAGGTCCACCACGTCGGCTCCAATATCCGGATCACAGGTCAGGAGCCCCAGATCCGTGTAGATGCCGGCATTCCCGGCATGGTAGTTCCCCGTTCCGATGTGGCAGTAGATCCTGAAGCGCTCTTCCTCCCGACGTACCACCAGAATGGTCTTCGCGTGGGTCTTGAGCCCCACGAGCCCGTAGGTCACATGAACACCGGCATTCTCCAACATCCGGGCCCATTCGATGTTGTTCTGCTCTTCAAAGCGGGCCTTCACCTCCACCAGGACGGCCACCTCCTTCCCGAGCTCCGCCGCCCTGAGTAGGGACTGAACCACCCGTGAATCATCGGTGGTGCGGTACAGGGTCTGCTTGATGGCCAGCACCTGGGGATCCAGGGCAGCCTCCTCCACCAGGCGGGCGACGCTGGCGTGGAAACACTCATAGGGGTGGTGGACCAGCACGTCCCCCTTCCGGATGATGGAAAAGATATCCTCCTCCTCCACCGATTCGCCCTCATGAACAAGGCGAGGAGGAACCTGCGGCTCCCAGGGTCGGAACTGGTGGGCCGGGAGTGGGAGGTTGGCCAGCTCCATGAGATCCGTCAGGGCCAGGTGGCCGCCGAACTCGGTCACGTCTTCGGGCCCGACCTCCAGTTCCTTCATGAGAAAGCGTCGGACCATGTCCGGAGTACTGGCCTCTACCTCCAAGCGGACCACCGGCGCGAACTGACGCTCCCTCAGCTCTTCGGAGATCAGGGCCAGGAGGTCCTCCGCCTCCTCCTCATCCCTTGTGACATCGGCATTCCTGATCACCCGGAAGAGATGGGCACCCATCACCTCCATGCCACCGAAGAGGACATCGACGTGATGCCGGATCAGCTCCTCCATGGTCACAAGCTGGATCCGGCCTTCCTCGTCGGGCGAATCCAGGACGATCCAGCGGCCCATTCCGGTGGGGACCTTGAGACGAACGAAGTGCAGGGTTTGGCGGACCCGATGACGAAGGACTACCGCCAGGGAGAGGCTGAGATTGGAGATGAAGGGGAAGGGATGCCCAGGACTCACCGCCAACGGGGTCAGAGCCGGGTAGACCTGCTGGCGGAATCGGCGCCGGAGGTCAGCCCGCTCCACCTGGGACATGGTCTGGATGGGGCAGACCGTTACACCGATGGAAGCCAGGGCAGGCTCCAACTCCTGGATCCAGATTCGATCCATCCCCCTCTCCATCCGCCGAATCTCCTGGCGCACCAGACGGAGTTGCTCTCCCGGGCTCCTCCCGTCGGGAGAGAGGTCGGTCACCCGGGCAGCCTCCTGTCGCCGGAGCCCACCCACCCGCTTTTGCACGAATTCGTCCAGATTGCTTCCGGTAATGGCCAGGAAACGAATCCTCTCCAGGAGGGGAAGCTCCCGGTTCCAGGCGTGATAGAAGACCCGCCAGTTGAAGTCCAGCCACCCCAGCTCCTTGTTGAAGTACAAAGAAGGATGGTTCAGGGCGGCGCCCTCCGGGACAGGCGAAGGCCGCACGGCTGGTGGAAAGACGGAATCCGGACGCGTGGATCGGGAGGTGGGGGTCAATGGTGGGTCCGTTGCCATGGGGTCGGATGTGATCAGGGGTGGCGGGACTCCGGTCCTGTCGCGGGGACCTTTCGGCGCTCCGCCCCTTCGGCTTCATTCCGTGCTGTGCTTGGCTTACCCCGCCGGCCTGGGGGGGTGCGCCTATTCACAAGGTTGTCAGTATAGTCCGGCACCGTACCACGCCGCACCTGATCCTGGGAACTCGGTGCATCGAGGGCGCCATCCAGGACCAGCAGAGCCTGGAGCGCCCTGCCGGAGCGTCAGGCTACCAGAGGGTCATGGTCAACTGGAGGCGGATCCGGGCTTCGGTAGGCAGATCCGAGTCCCGACTGATTCGGTGGATATCCGCTTGAACCTTGGTCCGGTGACCGTCCAGGTACCGGGTGTATCCGACCCCCGTCTCGGAGACGCCCGGCTCATCGTTGACGCCCGGCTCCACTCCGGTGCTATGACCGGACGCGTCCGGTCGGATCAGGGCATGACGGACCACCACCTCATGGGCCAGGTCCCGGGAAAGAAGCCCCACCTGCAGGTGGCCACCCCAAGCACCGGGGTACTCCAAGCGAGCCATCCCCCCTTGGTCCAAGCCTCCTTCCGCCATTTCCTCTGGAGCCACTACCGAGGAGCCCTCTTCCCGGAAGGCCTCCGTCACCACCTGCAACCGGCCCATGCGCAAGGCCCCCTCACCGGCCCACCGGCTGACTCTGGCTCGGTGCCCCCCTCTCTCCTCGGAGGTGGATAGGCCCGCCACCCCCAGGGCCAACCGCGGCCCGTCCGGGATGCGCAGCGGGCTCTCCACGGTCGGATAGGCACCCAGGGGGGTCCATACCAGGCGACCCGCCACCATGGACCGCCCCGGCACACCAGGACCCCCGCCGATCCCCCGGGCCTCGAAGCGACCCAGGGCGAACGTCACATGGTCGTCCATGGCTGCCCCGTGGAGCTTCACCCCAACCCGACGGGCCGGAGTGAAGCGGCCATCTGCGACAGACCGATCCACCAGGGAGAGGGCTCCGGAGGAGTTCAGTTGCTGACGTCCGAAGGGGACCTTTCCCTGCCCGAGCCAGAGGTGAACGGGTCCGGCCAGGTGGGTTGATACCTGGGCATCCAGGAGTTGGAGCTCGTCACCGGCGAGTTCGGCCTGGAGGGTATAGCCGAACCGGTTGGCGGCAAGGCCACGGGCCCAGATCCGCCCCCGGCGCACTCGCGTGGTGTGGTGGTTGTCGGGGTGTTCCCAGCTATGCTGGAGTTGAAGGCGGGCGCCGATTCCGGCGAGCCAGGCCGGCTGGTGTGGCTCGGACGCCGCCACCTCCTGGGCGGCGAGCGAGGAGGCCGGCCCCAGAGACGGGCCAAGGGGCCCGACGCACAGGGCCAGGAGGATGACGGTGAGAAGCGCCGGAAGGCGGTCCCGAACTGTCTTCGCCTTCAGGGTGGCCGCCAAGCGGAGGCGGTGACGGGTCAAGGAAATGCCATCCCCGCCCCTGGTCGTAGTCCACCGGCCTTCGCCCATACCCCTTCCCGCCCCCCGCCAAAGTTTCGGTTTCGGTCGCTAGTGTAACGAAACAGAAACTGTAATGTGACGATGGGGTCACATAAGCGCTATAGGGGAGGGGCTCATCCATGAACCGAGATAGGGCTCGGCTTGTCATCATGGCCCAGGGGAGTCTGGGTGGGAGGTCCCGACAGGTCTAAGTGGGATGGTAAAGTGGATGGTGGTGCCCTGGCCCAGTTCGCTCTCGGCGCTCACCGAGCCTCCGTGGCGTTCCACCAGATGCCGAACGATGGCCAGCCCCAGGCCGGTACCCCCGTCGTCCCGGGAGCGGGAGGGGTCGGCACGGTAGAAGCGCTCGAAGATCCGCGAGAGGTGCGACTCGGCAATCCCGGATCCGGTGTCGGATATCGAAACACGGGCCCCGCCGCCGTCCCGAGCATCCCCGGCGGTGGCAATGCGGACCTGGATGCGGCCACCGTCCGGGGTGTACCGGAGAGCATTGGAGAAGAGGTTCGTATAGACCTGCAGAAGAGCACCCCGATCTGCCTCGACATTCACGGCTTCGGGGTCGGCGGACACCTGGAACGCCACCTGCCTGATTCCGTCGGAGCCGGTGACGGCCGCCCACGTCTCCCGCGCCAATTCATCCAAAGAGACCGGCTCAGGGTTCAAGCGCCAGCCCCCGGATTCGATCCGGGAAAGATCCAGTAGATCCTCCAGGATCGCCTGAAGGCGCTCCGCATTGGCGTGGAGGCGCTCGGTGAATCGTCGACGCAGAGGATCCGGGAGATCGTCGTCCAGGAGGGTCTCCGCATGGCCCCGAATGACGGTCAGCGGCGTCTTCAACTCGTGGGAGGCGTTGGCCACGAAATCCCGCCGCACCCCTTCCAGACGCCGGAGCTCGGTGGTGTCCAGAAAAACGAGGACGGCACCGCCCCGGGGGAGAGGACGGGCGGTGGCCAGGAGGTATCGGTCCCCGTACCGAAGTTCGGTGGTGTCCACCTCCTCTCCGCCCAGTGCCCGCTCCACCAGCTCCAGAAACCCCTTCCTCCTGGCCACCTCCTGAGGGCCCAGTCCCCGGGGGTCCTGGCTGAGCCCGAAGATGGCCCGGGCAGCAGGATTCGCGCGGCGGACCGTACCCTTCCGGTCCAGTGCCAACACCCCCTCCGCCATCGAGTCGATGAGGGCCCGCATCTCTTCCCGCTCGGCTTCTAGCTGACCCAGACGGCGCTCCAACTGGCCCGCCAAGCGGTCCAACGCCGTCCCTAGATCACCCAGTTCGTCGGATCGGCCCAGACCGACGCGGGCAGACAGGTCCCCGTCGGCCATCCGGGCCGCCCCGGCCCGCATCCACCGGAGTGGACGCGTGACGGCGAGGCTGAAGGCCAGCGAAAAGAGGGCGGCCAGTACCAGGGCGACTCCGCCCACCCCGAGGATCTGGCGGCGCACCCCGGCTACCGACCGATCGATGGCGCTGGTGCTCATGGCGAAACGCAGAGTGCGCCCGTCGGAGAGCACCCGGGCGGCGTAGATCAGATCAGCATCGACGGAGGTGCTGTACCGGACGGAAACCCCCTCCCCCAGCCGGCGGGCATCCATCACTTCCGGGCGCCGGGAGTGATCATCCATGAGCGAAACCAGCTCCGGTTCCACCCCTGAATCACCCACTACCGTCCCGTCGGCCTCCATGAGGGTGACGCGGTGCCCGATGAGGGATGCAATCCGCCGGGCCAGGGGGTCGGGAGCCACCTCCGGGAATCGCTCGGCCAGCTCCGCGCCAAGAGCCAACTCCCGCCTCAGGTCATCCTTGGCCTGCTCCAGGAGAGGTTCCCGGAGGGTGATGTCCACGCCGAGGCTGAGGGCCAGTATCACCACCGCTACCAGGGTGCTGAAGCTCAAGAAGAGCTTGTGGTGGACCCGGAGCTTCACAGGGTCACCCTTCGAAGTCCGAGCGCCAGCGGTATCCGAAGCCCCGGACCGTCTCGATCCCCTGGGCCGCCATACCCAGCTTGCCCCTGAGACGCTGGATGTGCATATCCACCGTTCGAGGAGTCACCTCCTCCGCCTCGTCCCAGACCGAATCCAGGAGCTGGACGCGACTCTGGACCCGCCCGCGACGCTCCATGAGCACTCGGAGGAGGCGAAACTCGGTGGGGGTCAGCTGCACCGGTGTCCCGGCCACCTCCACCTGGGCGGCCCCAAGGTCCATCAGGACCGCACCGTCGCGGAGAAGCTTTCTTCCGGTCCCTGAAGGGGGATCTCCCTCCGACGGCACACGGCGCAGGATGGCCTCCACCCGGAGAACGAGTTCCTCCGGTGAGAACGGCTTGGTGACGTAGTCGTCGGCGCCGGCGCGAAGTCCTTCTACCCGCTCCCGTTCCTCTTCCCTGGCGGTGAGAATGAGGACGGGAAGGTCGTGGAGTTCAGGATCGGCCCGAAGTCTGGAGAGGAATTCGAGCCCCGGCAACTCTGGGAGCATCAGGTCCAGGATCACGAGGGCGGGGCGATGACTCTGGATGGCCGAAAGGGCTTCGAGGCCCCCGGCGACGGTGCGCACCCGGTGCGAGGCCCGGGTCAGATGATACGCCAGGAGCGCGGAGATGTCCGGCTCATCTTCCACCACCAGGATGTGGTGCCCCATGGGATCAATCCTCCGCCGCAAGGTTCCACTGGGTATTGATCATACCCCTCCCCGCCTGATTTGGACCCGCAGAGCCGGGGCCACAAAGAACGGCCCCACGCGCCGGCGAGGCTGAGGCAGAGCTCGGATAAGAGCCGGCTCGGGTCATCCCGCGGCCACGCCCAGAACCCAGGTGGCGATGGAGAAATAGATCAGCACCCCGGCGATGTCCGCCAGGGAGGTGATGAGCGGCGCCGAGGCCGTCGCCGGATCCAGCCCAAAACGGGTCAGGACAAAGGGGAGAAGCGTGCCGATAAGGCTCCCCACCAGGACCACGCAGACCATGGTGATGGACACCACGACCAGGACCTCCGGCGCCCGAATGGCGGCGATGGCCGCGACCCCAAGAGCCATGGTTAGGCCCAGAGCCAGCGCCACGGCCACCTCCTTCGCGAGAAGCCGCATCCAGTCCCGGGCCCTGACGTCACCGGTGGCCAGCGCCCGAACCATGAGAGTGGCCGCCTGGGAGCCGGCGTTGCCCCCCGAGTCGATGAGGAGGGGAAGGAAGAAGGCCAGGGAAAGGGTCGCCGCCAGGGTGTCCTCGAAGAACTGGATCCCGGCGCCGGAGAAGATGTTCATGAAAACCAGGACCAGGAGCCAACCCACCCGTGCCCGCCAGAGGAGAGCGATCCCCGCCTCCTTCAACCCCACCTTCATGAGGCCGATGGGAGCCATCTTGTGAAAGTCCTCGGTGACCTCCTCCTCGGCCACATCCATCACGTCGTCGTAGGTGACGATCCCCAGCATGTGACCCGCATCGTCCACCACGGGAAGAACCGATAGGTCATACCGGGACATGGCAGTGACTGCGGCTTCCCGGTCGTCAGTCGCATTTAGCTGGATGACGGGTCCCCGGACCAGATCCCGGATGGGCGTCTCGGGGTCAGACATGAGGAGGCGGCGGAGCGCCAGGACGTCCAAGAGCTTGCCCGTCCCGTCCACGATGTACACGGTATTGACCGTCTCATACTCGGTCCCCCGGCGCCGAATGTGCTCCAGGGACCGTCCCACCGTCCAGTCCGGCCGGATCATGAAGTAGTCCGGGGTCATGAGCCGCCCCACACTCTCCTCCGGGTACCCCAGGAGTTGCCGGGCCTCATCCAGTTCCCCGGGAGGGAGAATGTTCAGGAGACGCTGTACCACAGGCCCGGGGAGCTCGGTGAGGATCCGGGTTCTATCGTCGGGATCCATATCCGCCAGAACCCCCCGCATCTCCTCGTCCGTCAACTCCTGAAGAAGCTCTTCACGGAGAGTCCGGGAGAGGTGGGAGAACACCTCCCTCGCCTGTTCTTTGGCCATGGAACGGAAGAAGAGGACCCGTTCCGTCCCCTCGATCTCCGAAAGCACGTCGGCGAGTTCGGCGGGGGGCGAATCCCGTGAGACGCGCCGGATCTCATCCCACTGCTGATGCTCTACCAGCCCGGCGATCTCGTCCTTCAGCTTATCTTGACTCATGCCTCGCTATCCTCCCGCGCCGGAGCTTGGCGCAGGATGTGGGACACCGGTGGAGTGCACCGTGTCGTTACGGACCATACCAACTCAGAACCACTCGTACCGGTACGGAACGCACCGGGAGACGGAGCCGCTGAATGTTGGATACGGTCGTTGATCTGGTACGGGAGACGGCAGGAGGCGGAGGAGGGTGGCGGGATCGACCCTCCGGGCGCTCGCACTCGGCCGAGACGGAGTCGGGCCGGAGTCAGGCGAAGAGTCGACCTTGAACCAGCTCCGGGCCGGGGGCCGGAGCACCTGGCCCCGCCCCCCACCGACGTCGCGATTCTGGGTCGTTCATCTAGGTTCGTTTGACGGCAAGAAGGAAAGGCGGCTCTTCGCTCAAACCCTATAGCGCGCCTGCCGGGAAAATACCGAGGCCTACCGGGGAAGCAAGGCCGGCGCCGTAACGCCCCGGCAACGCACCGTCACATCGTCGGTGGATCGACGCCCAGTGAGCGAGCCCGGGTCAAGCCCTGCCTTGGTGAACATACGGCATCCACCCGCTGGTCCAGGGGCTCGGTGGGGATCTGTTCCAGGCGTTGGATATCCAGACAGATGCCGATCACCGAAGGCGGTGAGGCAGAGGCGCGGACTTTCTGCAGCATCCGATCATAATATCCCCCGCCCTGTCCCAGGCGTGCCCCGTGGGAATCAAAGGCAAGTCCGGGAGCCAGGATCAGGTCGGCATCCTCCAAGGGGACCACCGGCAGCGCCGAAGTGGGTGTGTGGATCCCCAAGCGATCCCGCTCCAGCGCTGACACGGGCTCCCCGCCCTTCATCTGATGGAATACCAGCTCTCCGGCGGAAATCCTCGGAAGAAGGCGCCGAACCCTCCGTGTACGAAGAAGCTCGTCCAAGGGTTCGGTTGAGATTTCGTGGGGTAGGCTGGCGAAGTAGGCGACGGTAGGGGGATCCTGGGAAAGGCCCGAGATCTGGTCGAGCAGGGGCGTCACATGCTCGACGATCTTCCTGCCGGCTTCCAGGAACTCGCCGGGCTCTAGCGCTCTCAGCCTCGCTCGAATCACCTGGCGCAGGCGACGCTTCTCCTCGGCGCACTCCACGACTCACCCTCCTGGGAGGCGGGCAGGGAGAACCCCGGCCGGCCGACGACACGAATAAAAAAGAGGCACTGCTGCGGCAGATGCGCGGCAGTGCCCGGGGGGTCTCACTCACTCGGAGCCAGCGGAGGCGGAGGGACTCGAACCCCCAAGGGCGATGAAGCCCGCCGCATTTCGAGTGCGGTGCCTTACCAATTAGGACTACGCCTCCGGAAAACCCTGGTCTTCTGCTCGGCTCGTGGGCCGACAAGGTGCTGTAAACAATCGGGGCGCCCGGATGAGCCTCGCTGATGCTCGGCAGATCCGGGCTGTGGACGCCCTACCCTAACCCACTAATCGGGGCGCCCGGATTAGCTCGCTGCGCTCGTGATCCGGGCTGTAGACGCCCTACCCTAATCCACTAATCGGGGCGCCCGGATTAGCTCGCTGTGCTCGTGATCCGGGCTGTGGATGTTCGACCCTAACCCACTAATCGGGGCGCCCGGATTGCTCCGCTTTGCTCCGCGGTCTCCGGTCGCTCCTTTCCAGTCGCTCCCTCCGGCTCGAACCTCCGGTTCTCACCCGGGCTGTGGACGCCCTACCCTAACCCACTAATCGGGGCGCCCGGATTCGAACCGGGGACCTCTGCGACCCGAACGCAGCGCTCTACCGGACTGAGCCACGCCCCGAAAAGATCCTGTGGAGACAGCTGGTGCGCTCGCGGGCCGGATAGACACCACCCTGCGAGCCGGCCGGTGGTGGTACCGGCAAACGGACGGGGTGGGATTCGAACCCACGCGGGCGTTAACCCACACGATTTCCAATCGTGCGCCTTAAGCCACTCGGCCACCCGTCCTTTGGGGGAGAAGCGGAGGGGGTGGGATTCGAACCCACGAGGGCATTGCTGCCCAACGCCTTAGCAGGGCGCCGCCTTAAGCCACTCGGCCACCCCTCCCTGTAGTTGCCCCTCCTGGGTTCGAACCAGGACTCTCCTGATCCAGAGTCAGGCGTGTTGCCAATTACACCAAGGGGCAGAAAACCTGTTGTTCCAAGGTGGCCCAAAGAACGGTCTGCGTCAAACGAAGTCGCCCGTGTGACGAAGAGCCACCAGTCGGATTCGAACCGACGACCCCGTCATTACGAGTGACGTGCTCTACCAACTGAGCTATGGTGGCGCATCCAGATCGAAGTGGAGCCGAGGGGAGTCGAACCCCTGACCTCTAGAGTGCGATTCTAGCGCTCTCCCAACTGAGCTACGGCCCCAGCATGAATCAGTGGGCGCGAGAGGATTCGAACCTCTGACCTCTACGATGTCAACGTAGCGCTCTAACCAACTGAGCTACGCGCCCGCCCCACCCACCCGCTAATGTCGGCGAGTGATGTTTGTCCAGAGGTGCGCCCGGGAGGACTCGAACCCCCAACCTCTTGATCCGTAGTCAAGCGCTCTATCCAATTGAGCTACGGGCGCCCGCATCCGGTGGCCGAAGCGGGAAAATGCCCACGACAGGACTCGAACCTGTACGCCGTTTCCGGCACTGGTCCCTCAAACCAGCCTGTCTACCAATTCCAGCACGTGGGCGAACCATCGGGTGACACTGGACCGACTCTATGTATCCCGGGGCTGGGAAGAATCGGCGCCTCATGCTCGGGGAGGGATTCGAACCCTCACAGGGTTGCCCCCACAGGATCCTGAATCCTGCGCGTCTACCAGTTCCGCCACCCGAGCGTAGGGTCGACCGAGTGGAGCCGAGGGGAATCGAACCCCTGACCTCCTGAATGCCATTCAGGCGCTCTCCCAACTGAGCTACGGCCCCATCCCTACAAACAGAAGACCTGAGTTTTCAAACAACTACGGGGCTGACGGGACTCGAACCCGCGACCTCCGGTGTGACAGACCGGCACTCTAACCAACTGAGCTACAGCCCCTCTGACCTCGCACCCTGCCGCCTTCGTTTCCTGCTGTCTATGCCCCCACGGGGAATCGAACCCCGACCGCCACCTTGAAAGAGTGGAGTCCTAGCCGTTAGACGATGGGGGCAATTTTCGGCCGAATCGGTGGAAGTCGCCTCCGACCCGTCTACTTACTGTCGACCCGTCCTCCCGTACAGGCCCGGAGGGACTCGAACCCCCAACCGCCGGTTTTGGAGACCGGTGCTCTACCAGTTGAGCTACGGACCTTCATCCCCTGATCTGCCCGGGCACCTGCCAACTCTGGCATCTGCCCGCCATGGCCAGGGGCGGAATCGAACCGCCGACACCACGATTTTCAGTCGTGTGCTCTACCAACTGAGCTACCTGGCCAACAAAAAACCGCCCAGCTCTCGTGGCGGGGCGGTCTTCCCGGGCTCGGGACGGCTGTACTGACCTGACCCGAACTCAGTTTCCCCCCGCAGGTCCGCGGCACGTGCGCGCATCCGAGTCAACCCAGACCAGAAACCTCTCAAGGAGAGGCATCGCAGCCGTCGGGTTGTCCATTTCAGCGCCTCCTGATTCAGTCCGCACTGCTCCGACCCCAATCCAGCGGGCCGAAAACCGATCTGCGGAATCCCTGAAGCTTTCCGCTAACGTTGAAACGCCGCCTGAGGCGGCGTCCGGAAACTTGCTTCTCTTCTTAATAGCGGGGGCGGGATTCGAACCCGCGACCTTCGGGTTATGAGCCCGACGAGCTACCAGACTGCTCCACCCCGCAACAGGGACAAGGAGTATAGGGGGCACCGGGACCGGTGTCAACACCCGGGACTGAAGTGGGAGCGGCACCGCATGAGTGCCCCGGGAAAGGATCGCCTGGCGCCTATTCGGTGGCCTTCTAAACGGAAACGAAGTGAAACCGGATCGTTGTGGCCGTCCGTGGTCCCAGAGGCACGAGGAGGCCGCCCCGCTGGAGCGCCCAGATGGAAGAGCCACCAAAACGAAGAACGGGTGCAACCCTCAAGGGATCCCGGCCCATTGGCTGAATTGGTGCTTTGCCTGGGCTTACGCCGCCAGAGGTGGCAATGCTCGCCTCGGGTCGATCCAGCGACCCAGCGCATTGGCAACGTGAGCCAGGTTCTCATCGCCCCGGCTGGTGCCATTGCAAGTTGTTGTCATACATGGCTTTGTGCGATTCTTACAGTCGCCGCAAGGCTGCTGGGGCTTCAAAAACCCTCCTGGGGACGCAACATTTACGGGACTCCCGTAGTTACATCCCCAAATGCGCCCCCCGGAACGCCGACCGATGCTCTGGAGGCCATTGACCCCTTTTGGGTTAGCAGGTCGAATCGGAAGCCATGATGGGTGGCGGTCAAGACCGCAACGGGTCCTGACGATCCTTACCCCTATGAGTCCATCCTCTCTCCTGAGGGAGGCATGGTACCGACGGCCGAGCACGGCCCGGGGTTTCCCGAACATTTAACTTATCCTCCCGCAGGAGGCTCCTTTTGGTCATGATTACCACTGCTGATAGAAGCGACAGCCTGGAAACCCTCGCCGAGCCCCGCAGCACTCCCGGAAGGGGGCGCGCCGACGCCCATGGGAGGTCCATCCTCCTGGTGGGCCTGGACCGTCTGACCCCTCCCTTCGTTGCCGGGTTCGAGGCCGAGGGGATACGGACCATGGCGGCGGAGAGTGACCGGGAGGCCCTCGCCCTGACCCACTCCCATCGGCCGAGTGTGGTGCTTGTGGGCCAGGGGGTGGACGGGAATCCCTTCGAACTCATCCACGATCTCAGGGCAATCCACGGCGACGGGCTCCTCCTCTACCTGGCTCCGACGACAGAGTCGGCGCCGGCGTTGGAGGCGTTGGTGCATGGTGCTGATGATGTGGTGGCGCCGCCCCACTCGGTTGCCTCGGTCATCCTCAGGGCACGGATCCTCCGTACTCGACGCGGCGAGAGGTTCTCCCCACTACAGGATGTAGAGCGGCCGGCCAGGCTGGTTGTTGATCGCCTCTCAAGGACCGTAATGGACGGGGGGCAGCCGGTCTCACTGACCGGCCGGGAGTTCGAGCTCCTTGAGCGACTCCTTGAAGCAAGGGGACAGGTGGTCCGTCGGGAAGAGATCCTGAAGGACATCTGGGGTCAGGAGCAGGACAATGAGGCCGTCCTGGATGCCACGGTACACCGCCTGCGCCGTAAGTTGGAGAAGGACCCTGGACAGCCGGCCATCCTTACTACCGTGCGTGGCATCGGCTACCGCCTGGCGGTTCAGCACATTCGGCTTACCGGAGATTGGGTTACCACTTGAGCGCCCCACCAATTCGGGTTATGATAGCAGTCTCGGGACGTGGCGCAGTCCGGTAGCGCACTGCAATGGGGTTGCAGGGGTCGCCGGTTCGAATCCGGCCGTCCCGACTGGTGGGATAGGGTAAGAAAGTGGACCGGCCGGATCTGGCGAGCGACAGCGAGCCTCACCCGGCCGTCCCGACTGGTGGGATAGGGTAAGAAAGTGGACCGGCCGGATCTGGCGAGCGACAGCGAGCCTCATCCGGCCGGTTTTTTTGTG
>SKJY01000116.1 GCA_007121775.1 Gemmatimonadota bacterium | reverse complement strand
GTCGTTCAGGGTCTGGAGGGTGGGAATGGCGGAGAGGCCGTCCGGCAGGCGCTACTGGACGGAAGTCTCCCCGGCGTCATGGGCTTCACGCGGCGGTGTCCCGACGATCATACCGCGACATCCCAAGCTCCACTCCCAGGGGCACGGAGGCAAGATGGGCAGGCTCCCGGAGACCCGGCTCCCTGCGGCCAGAGATCGCTTCCGCTTCCCCGGTGCGTGAGCGGGGACCGGGAATATGCTCCGCGAAGAATCCCCGCAAACGCTCCGCGTACTCGGGCGGAACCTGGCCATACGCGCCTTCCTCCCGAAACCAGAATCGGGCCTGCGGATTCCCCTCAAGCGCCGCCTCCAGCCGGAGGGCATGGGCGAAGGGGACGAAGGGGTCCTCCTCCAGGTGGACGATGAGGACGGGGATCTGGAGGCGCGAGGCGGCTTCCACGGGGGCGATCCGGCGGATGTCGATGCCCAGGAACAGCCGGCTCCACGTGCGCATGCCCAGCGCCATGGCGTGCCCCAGGACCGGGACGCGGAAGAGGTCCCGGGCCATGAGGTCCAGGCGGGCGAAGCTCGTGTCCGAGGCCACCGCCGTGATCCGGCTATCCTCCGCAGCGCTCATGAGGGCCACGGCGCCCCCCATGGAGAAGCCCCAGATTCCGATCTGGTGATGGCCCCGCTCCTCCAGCCAATCCAGGGCGGCCCGGACGTCCTTGGTCTCCCGGCCGCCCAGGGTGGAGTGCCGGCCCTGGCTCCGTCCCAGCCCGCGGAAGTCGAAGAGGAGGAGGTTGAACCGGTCCGTCAGCGGCGCGGCTGAGCGCAGGACGCTCCCCTTGTTCTCGGGCCACCCGTGGAGGACGATGAGGGTGGCCGGCTCACCGACTTCCGGCTCGCCGCCCTGCCGAGGGAGAAACCAGCCGTCCAAGACGATCCCGTCGTCCGTTTCCAGCTGGATGGTCTCGTAGGACAAACCCAGGTCGCCGGGGGAGAGCGGCGAGACGAAGGTGGGCGGGTTGAGGTGGCTCCAGAAGGCCAGGAGGGAGAAGGCACCGACGGAGCCGACAATGGTGGCGAGGAGAAGCAGGCCGCGTCGGATCATGGCTCAGCCCTTCACTATCCAGGGGATCCCACTCACCATGAAGACGACCTGGGCCGCCGCCGCCGCCACTCGCTGGTTCGCCCGGCCCTGTGCATCCCGAAACCAGCGCCCCAGGGGATGTTCCGGTACGATACCCATCCCCACCTCATTGGTGACGACCAGAAGGGTACCGGGGAGCCGGCGGCTTTCGTCCAGGAGTGCATCCACAGCCTCCCGCGCTCGGAGCTCCACCTGGTTCTCGGTCAACTCCTCAGCACCCGCTCCGGTTCGGAAGATGGCCCGGGTCAGGAGGAGGGTGAGGCAGTCCAGGAGGATGATGGAGTGGGAGGCTCGCCCCAGGAGGCCTTCGTCCGTATGGGGGGGGACTTCCAGGGTCTCCCACGCTGCGGGTCTCCGGGCACGATGGTGGGCGATGCGACGCTCCATCTCCGCGTCGCCCGGAACGGCGGTGGCCAGGTAGGTCACTCGCCCCCCCTCCCCGGCGAACTCCGTTGCCAGCCCTTCGGCGTGCCGACTCTTCCCGGACCGGGCTCCTCCCGTGATGAGGACGATGTTCATGCCGGGTCCCTCTCGACGGTGCGGATCCAGTCTTCCTTCCACGCCTCGGCTCCTCGACGGACGCCATCGTAGACGGCCCGGCCCAGGGCTTCCCCCAACGGCGTATGAAGGCCACAGTAGGCCTGGGATCCCGGAGGGGCCGCAACTGCGATGCAGTCGGTCCCCGTTCCCGTAGCCCAGTGGGGGGACTCCGTCGTCCGGGTAGCGATCGGGATCCGGGCGTCCAGGATGGCAGCGGTCCGAGCCGAGGCGACGATGGAGACCGCTTCCACCAGCGCCGAGTCGGTGAGTCCGCAGGAGATCCGTACGCCGATGTTCACGGTGCCCGCGGGGAACGGAGCGGGGGAGGTCTCCCGGGAGAGGTGGGAGGTGGGGGGCGACTTCCTCCCCCCGACCCGCTCGGCGTTCCCGAGTCCCACGGTGGCCACGGCCTCGACGGTATACCCTTCCGCGGTCGCGCGCGTCACCCGGTGCCGATCCAGGGGATGGGAGGTGACCAAGGTGACCGCATCATCGAGCCCGGCCGAGCCCGCGGCACTGCGGAGCCACTGACAGGGGTCCACCTGGGGCGGGAGGTCCCGGTTTCTCACCTCTCGCCAGGCCAGGCGATGCGCCGTGGTCATCCCACCGTTGGCCAGCGCCCAACTCAGGACCCGGAACGGTCCGCCGAGATCAACGATGAGCCAGGGGGGAACGAGGACCGGCGAGAGGGGTGGGAGGTTCAGGTTCATGGGGTGAGCCCAACCAATTCCAGGATTCGGGGCAGGTCGAGCCCCTCCTCCACCTGGTCTGCGACCCGGTCCAGCTCCCGATCCAGGCGTGAGGTCCAGGGCTCGGCGTCGGAGGAGTCCGCACTCACCCCCACCTCGGCGAGCCAGGCGCGGCGAATGGTGGGGTTTTCCAGGATGCCGTGGAGGTAGCACCCCCACGCCGACCCCACCGAATGTCCTAGAACCGCCTCCGGTTGCCCGGCTCGAGCCAGCCAGGGTCCACAGGGCTCACGACCGGATGTGGTACCCTCCGGCCCCCCTGGGGCGCCTGCCTGGCCGGGATGGGGCGGCGTTCCTTCCTGCGGGAGCCGGTGGCCAGGGTCCGGTGGGAGGAGCGGAGCAGGCTCCTCAGAGCAGAGGCGGGTTCGACCGTGGTGGATCTCGTAGCCTTCGACGCCGGTTCCGGCGAGAGGGGCGAGGGCGTGGTCTCCGTCCGTAACCATCGCCCGCGAGAGGACCGTCTCCTTCTCCCTAGCCAGGGTCGTTTCTACCGGAAGGATGCCCAGCCCTACCCCCTCTCCACCCACTTCCACCCCGAGGGGGTCTCGCACCCGGAATCCCATCATCTGATAGCCGCCGCAGATGCCCAGGATGGGGACGCTCGCCCGATGCAGTGCGATGATCCCGGCGCCGATGCCCGCCTCCTGTATCCAGGCCAGGTCGGCCAGCGTATTACGGGATCCCGGGAGGATCACCCCGTCCAGACCGAAGAGCTGGCGGACGTGAGAGACCCAGGTGATCTCCACCGAGCCTTCTGCGCGGAGGGGGTCGATGTCATCCGCATTGGAAAGGTGGGGGAAGCGGACCACTCCAATCCGTTTCGTTCCCGCTCTCTCGTCTCGCTGGAGGCGCGGGCCTCCATCCTCCTCCGGGAGAAGGTGTCGCATCCATGGGACGATCCCCAGGGTGGGGACCCCGGTCTTCCCTTCCAGAAGACGGGGTGCGGGGTCCAGGAGGGCGGGGTCTCCCCGGAACCGGTTCAGGATGAACCCCTTCAGGAGTGCCCGGTCTTCCGCCTCCAGAAGGGCCCAGGTGCCGTAGAGGGTGGCAAACGCTCCTCCCCGGTCGATGTCGGTGACCAGGAGGACGGCGGCCCCGCTGTGCCGGGCCACCGCCATGTTCACGATGTCCGACTCCCGCAGGTTGATCTCCGCGGGGCTTCCCGCTCCCTCTACCATCACCAGATCGAAGTCTCGGCGGAGGGACGCCAGCGCACTCGTGACGTGGGGCCACAGAAGCGGCCGACGTTCCCGCCAGGGGATACGCCCCAATTCCGGGGCGCTTCGCCCCAGGATTACCACGTCGGATCGTGTGTCTGCCAGAGGCTTCAAGAGAACCGGGTTCATGCGAAGCTCCGGGGGGATCCGGGCTGCCGCAGCCTGCAGGGCCTGGGCTCGTCCCATCTCGCCGCCCTCCACCGTGACGGCGGCGTTGTTGGACATGTTCTGGGCCTTGAAGGGCGCGACCCGGATTCCCCGACGGACCAGGATCCGGCAGAGGGCCGCCGTGAGGAGCGACTTTCCCGCTCCCGAGGTGGTGCCCTGAATCATCAGTACCGGGGCCAGGGCACTCACGGGATCGTCTCGTCCCCACCGGGTCCGGACACCCCCGCCTGGCTGAAGGTGGCCATCTCCCGGAGGATGGCTCCGGCTGCGTCCAGAATGGGGAGGGCGAGGGCGCCACCGGTCCCCTCACCCAGTCGGAGGCCGAGATCCAGGAGGGGGCGCATGGTCAGCGCCTCCAGGACTCGGTCGTGACCGGGCTCAGCAGATCGGTGGGAGGCGAAGAGCCAAGGAGCCAGATCAGGGTCCAGATGGGTGGCCACCAGCCCCGCCACGGTGGAGATGAATCCATCGAGGATCACGGGGATATGTCGCCGACGAGCTTCCAGCGCGACGCCGATCAGGCCCGCGATCTCCAACCCTCCCACCTCTTCCAGGGCAGCCAGGGCCACGCCTGCTCCGTGCAGGCCGGAAGTGCGCTGACGGAGGCGCGTCAGCCCGGCCTCCACCACCTGGACCTTGTGGGAGATCGCATCCGGCGAAATCCCCGTTCCCGGACCGACCAACTCCGCGGCAGGGATTCTGAGAAGAGCGGCCGCCAGCGCGGAAGCGGAGGTGGTGTTCCCGATCCCCATCTCTCCCAGGACCAGGACGGCGGGTTGGGGCTGCACCTCTCCCAGCACCTGTCCCCCCACCTGGAGGCAGCGATGTACCTCCTCCCGGGTGAGGGCCGGCTGAGTGGAAAGGTCTCTGGTTCCCCGGCGAACCCGTCTGTGAAGGATTCCGGCACCGAGGGGTCTATCGGCGTCCACCCCGATGTCGACGACAACGACTCGGGCATCCACGCCCCCCGCCAGCGCGTTGATGGCGGCCCCCCCGGTAGCCATGTTGCGGCACATCTGACGGGTGACCTGGGACGGATAGGCACTGACCCCGCGATGGGTGACCCCGTGGTCACCGGCCATGACGACGACACAGCGCGGGAAGAGGCGGGGCGGGGGGTCACCCAGGAGAATCCCCAGGCGGAGGGCCAATTCCTCCAGATGACCCAGGCTTCCCGGGGGCTTGGTGAGGTCATCGAGGTGAGCCTGGATGGTCGCTCTGTCTTCCATGGCTGCAGATGGGTTCGATGCGGTCATAGTTCAAGCCCCGGTTGCGCCCCGATCCCCTGGGTCCGATAGGGGTGTTTGACCTCCCGCATCTCGGTGACCAGGTCGGCGAAGTCGATGAGTTCAGGGGTGGCGTTCCGGCCGGTGATGACCACATGGGTGCCGAGAGGCCGGTTGGCGATGACCGGGAGGACCTCTTCGTGATCGAGCCACCCGTAGCTGAGGGTGTAGGTGAGTTCATCGAAGATGAGAATGTCGTATTCCTCCGATTCCAACGCCTCCCGGCATTGGGCCCAGCAGGCGCGCGCCAGGGCCCGATCTTCGTCGATCCGCTCGCTGAGCCAGGTGAAGCCCGAGCCCAGTGGGATGATCTCGATTCCTAGCCGACGCGCGCCCAGGTGTTCACCCCTGTCGACCCCGGTGGTCTTGAGGAATTGGAACATCCCCACCTTCATGTCCCGGCCGGCGGCGCGAAGCAGGATTCCCAGCGCCGCAGTAGTCTTCCCCTTTCCGTTCCCGGTGTGAAGGAGCACCAGGCCGGTGCGTCGATCCCGTGGCGGGACCGGGTACGGGCCAGGGGTTCGCTGTTTCGGGCGCGGGGCACGAGGATGCCGGGGACTCGTATCCACGGGCAGGAGAGGGTCGTGGTTCTTCGGGGGAGGGGTGTCGCTACAGTTACTCATCGCCGACGGGGTGTAGGGTGAGGTTCAAGGCTCCCCCCGGGTCCGGCAGGGGAGGGAGGGGAGAAGGCGCCAGGATTCGGGGGCCGAGGCGCTCGCACAGGTATCCCAGCGTCCCGCCGTGGGCGACGACCACCAGGAGACCGGACGGATGTTGGAGTTGGAGCACCTGGTCGACCCACCCGTCGATTCGGGTCCGGAAGGCCACCAGCGTCTCGCCGCCGGTGGGCGCGTATCCATCGGGATCCTGGATCCAGCGAGCCCATTGGTCGGGGTGCCGGCTCTGGGCCTCGTGGGAGGTGAGCCCTTCGAAGGTGCCGAAGTGGAGCTCACGGAGACGCGGATCAAGGTGAAGGGCCCGGTCCGGGAAGAGGACGCTCGCCGTCTCCCGGGCTCTCCGGAGATCGCTGACATGGATCCTCGCCTCGGTAGGGATCAGGTCGAGGGTGCGAGCCAGCCGTTTGACCCTCTCCAGGCCCTCGGGACTGAGCGACGGATCGCTCCATCCCTGAAATCTCCGGGCTTCATTCAGCCGGGTTGCTCCATGGCGGACGAGGAGAAGGTTCATGAGTTCTCCTCCATGCGGATCTCCGCAAGCGCCGCCAGGAATCGCCGGTTCTCCGCTGGTGTTCCCACCCCCACCCGGAGCCATCCGGGGAGCCCGAAGGACTCGGCCCTTCGCACCCGTATTCCGTGACGTTCCAGCGCCTCGGCCCACGTCATTGCCGTGCGGGCCTGCGCCGTGAGGTCCGATGGCGTCTCGATGGGATCCGGTTCGCTCCACTGTGCCGTCGGGCTCGTGTGGCTGCTGGAGTCGCACGGGCTCCAGAGGATGTGGCCCACCACCGACGGCACCGTCCGGAATCCTCGGGTCCTGAGCGCCCGATCCAACCGGTCCCGAGCCGATAGGGTCTGCTGGATCCGATGCTCGAGTCGCCGGAGGACGTCCGCTCGCACTGCGGCTCGAACCGCGGCCTGGGCACCCGTGGAGACGACCCAGGGGGGCGCGACACGTTGGAGCACGTCGACGATCTCGGGCGGGCCGACAGCCGCAGCCACCCGAAGGCCAGGCAGGCTCAGGTCCTTGGTCAGCGAGCGGACATGAAGGATTCTGGGGCTTCCCGGTGCGTAGGGTGGCGCCAGGCCCCCCTCCGCGATGGACCTGTAGGATTCGTCCAGGACGAGCAGGGTTCCGGTGGGGAGATGGTCGGCCAGCGAGCGCACCTCTTCCGAGGACCAGGCGTCTCCCGTAGGGTTGTTCGGCGTGCAGAGGAAGACCAGTCGAAGGGTACGGCGTTCTTCGACCATTCGTTGCAGGTGCGCCGCCACCTGGTTCACCGGTGGGAGGTGGGGTCGACCTCGCCCCACCTCGTCGACCCATCCACCCCGCAAGAGGGTGGCTCGTCGGTACTCGCCGAAGGTGGAGCCCACCACCAGGGCGCCATCCCCCGGAGCCAGATACGCTAGAGCGATCCGGAAGATGAGTTCAGATGCGCCCGGGGTCAGGAGGAGGCGCTCCACCGGAATTCCCCAATGGGCCGCCAGCGCTCCGCGAGCCTCCATGGCCAGGGGATCCGGATAGCGGTCGAGGGGGGCAGCCCGGACCGCGTTCAGGATCTCCGGGTCGGGCCCGTACGGGAGGACGTTGGAGCTCAGATCCACCATCGGTGACGTTACCGGGACTGGCTCTCCGGGTCGCGTTCCACCATGGGGGTCCAGGGGCGGGATAATGCCCGGGAAGGCTGGGTCGGGTGGGAGCCAGGGGCGGGTCATCTCGCGCCTCCCGAGGCCACCAGGAGTCCACCCAGGGCGAGGACGGCTGAGCGCCGGAGGAGGCGGATGGCGCGGGGAATGTCGGTGGCCATGGGCGGCCGGGCTTCCCCGTTCAGCGTGTAGCTCCCGGGTTTGTGGAGGCGCACGTCCAGCGCCAGCGCCACCGCGCCCATGGGCCAGCCCGAGTTGGGCCCGTTCGCCTTCCGTGCTTCCCGCGGGAGGTGGGGGAGGAGGTGAGGCCGGCCCGCCGCCAGGAGGATGGCCGCTCCCGTCCAACGGGCGGGGGCGAGATTCAGGAGGTCATCGGTCCGGGCGGCGGTCTTGCCGAACCACTCGAACTCCGGGGAGCGATAACCGAAGAGGGCGTCGGCGGTGTTCACCGTGCGGTAGATCCAGGCTCCCGGGAGCCCGGCCAGGAGATAGTAGGCAGCCGGGGCCACCACCGAGTCCACCAGGTTTTCGCTCAACGATTCCACCACGGCCGAGCTGATCTGGGACGCAGTGAGCGCCGAGGTGTCGCGGCTCACCAGGTGCCAGGCCGTGAGCCGCCGCGCCTCGTCCAGATCCTCCGCTTCAAGGGCGCCGTGCACCTCGTCCCCGGCCGCCAGCAGGGCCTTCATGGCCAGCGCCGGTTTGAGAAGAATCCCCTCCAGGATTGGGGTTCGCGATCCCGCTCGCTGGAGGAGCGCCGCCATTCCTCCCACCAGCGCCGCCGTACCTCCCAGCACCAGAGCGCCCTCCAGGAAGGCCCCCCACCGGGAGGTGGCCCGGCGCCGCTCCTTTCCAGCCGTGAGCATGGCGCCAATGCCCCGCACCGGATGCGGGGACGGTTCCCCCAGCGTCAGATCGGTGATCAGGGCGGCCAGGAGAGCAGCTGTCCGGCGGGTCGGCGTTCTCCTGATTTCCGTTTGGCCGGCGGTCGGAGAGGCTCGCCTAGCCAACGGCGCTTCCTTCCGGGAGCTCCGAACCAACATGTCGGGACCAATCCGCATCATGGTGCCTGGCCCCCCAACAGAGACTGTCCCCCCAACATCACAGCGAGACAGACGAGCGTGGCCGTTTCGCTGCCAATCCCGGTTGCGCCGTGTCCATCTCCGGAGAGACCTCCAAACCTTCGGGAGAGGAAGAGAGCAAGGCCCAGTCCCACGAGCGCGCCTGCCAGGACGGCCACGGCCATGGGGACCAGCCATTCCCCACCCAGCAGGACTCCGAGGCCTCCCACCAGGATCAGAGCCAGGCTGCTTGCCATGCCCGGGCGGGCCCCTGCCGCAAGGGTGGCACCCAGCCCTCCGGGGTTCAGAGGCTTCGCGCTCCAGAGGGAAACCACCATAGCCGTCCGACCCACGATGGGTGGGATGAGGATCAGGCCCAGCTCCCGCGCCCCTGGGGGGAGCGCAGCGAAGGAAGCCAGCGCCGAGAAGCGGACCAGGAGGAGGATGATGAGCGCCGAGGCGCCGTGGACGCCGATGCGGGGGTCCTTTAGGATATCACGTCGGCGGTCCGGTTCCACCGGAGCCAGAGCGGCGTCGGCGCAGTCGGCCCATCCATCCTCGTGGAACCCCCCGGTCACCACGGTCCACACAAGGAGGGCTGCCGCCGCCGGAAGGAGGACGACGGCCACCTCCGACGTGGACCCGGCGGGGATGAAGGCGCCCAGATAGAGGATCGCCAGGACCGGGAGCCCCACCAGAAGCCCCACCACCGGAAACCAGCGGAGCATGGTGTCCGAAGAACCGCCGGCGTCGGTGGGCGGAAGAGCCCCGCCCGCCACCGGAGGCCGAGGGCCGGAGGGGACCGGGAAGATGGTGAGGAACCGGATCGCGGCGGCGAACCCCTTCATGGCCCCTGCCTCCTTGCCAGGGGGATGGCCTGCGGGGCACGGGTGTCGGGCCCGGGGCCGGGGTGCTCGACGACGCGCACGGGCCACTGATAGACGCCCTCCAGCAGGGAGTCTCGGACCACATCTGCCGGAGTCCCCTTCGCGGTGTTTTGACCCTCGTTCAGGAGGAGGAGCCGGTCAGCGAAGCGGGAGGCCAGATTCAGATCGTGGGTGATGAGGAGAATTCCCATCCCCTCATGAGCCAGGGAGCGCAGGAGGGTGTGAAGCTCCATCTGGTGGCGGAGGTCCAGCCCGGTCGCCGGTTCGTCCAGAAGGAGGATCTCCGGTTCCTGGGCCAGGGCCCGGGCCACCCGGACACGCTGCGCCTCTCCGCCGGAGAGGTTTCCCATGTCCCTGTCCGCGAAGTGTTGGACGGAGCAGCGCCGCATGGCTCGATCCATGGCCTCATGGTCCCGGGCACCGAGCCCACGCCAGGTGCCCAGGTGGGGGTACCGCCCCATCCCCACCAGTTCGCGTACCGAGATGGGGAAGGGAGAGGGCTCGCTCTGGGGGACGACGCCGATCCGTCGGGCTCGCTCCCGATCCGGGATCGCCGGCAGTGGGCGTCCGCCCAACGAGACGATTCCCTCGTCTGGAGAAAGGGCACCGGAGAGGAGCCGAAGGAGCGACGACTTCCCTGAGCCGTTGGGGCCCAGGACCGCCAGGATGATCCCCGGGTCCACCGTAACGGAGATGTCACGGACGGCCCAGGGCCCTTGGGGCGTGTAGCGGAAGGAGAGGTTCGCTCCCTCAAGTGTGGTGGACGGTCTCACTACACCCCCCGACGGACCAGGAGAAACACGAAGAGAGGAACTCCGGCCAGGGCCGTGATGACCCCGGTGGGCAATTCGGCTGGAGCGATGACCACCCGCGCTACCGTGTCGGCCATGAGGAGGAAGGCGGCACCGGCCAGGAAGGAGGCGGGGAGGAGGAGGCGGTGCCCCGGACCCCAGAGGAGTCTGAGCGCGTGGGGAACGATGAGGCCCACGAATCCGATGACCCCCGCAAAAGCCACCGCCGCGGCCACGAGAAGGGACGCCACCAGGTAGGCCAGAAGCTTCGTCCGTTCGACCCGCACACCGAGGTGGAAGGCCACATCCTCGCCTCGGGCCAGCAGGTCGAAGGGGCGCGCCAGCGCCAGGAGGAGGATCGTGCCGGGGAGGATGTAGAGGGCTAGAAGCAAATTCCCGCCCCAGGTCGCGCCGGAGAGATTCCCCATCATCCAGAAGATGGCGGACCGGAAGGACTCGACGTCGGCGATGGAGAGGAGGAGCAGGATGATGGCGTTGAAGAAGGCTCCCACCACCACCCCGGCCAGGATGAGCACTCGGGAGTCCAGGCGGCTTCCACCCGCCGCCCGAGCGACCCGGAGCACCAGGAACATGGCCAGGAGCGCGCCCACGAAGGCACCCAGCGGGACGGCCCAGGGAAGGCGGGCGCCCAATCCGGCAACCAGGACCGCAACGGCCCCCACAGCGGCTCCACCGGAGATCCCCAGGACGTAGGGTTCCGCCAGCGGGTTCCGGAGGAGGGCCTGGAAGGTGGTGCCGGCCAGGGCCAGGGCTCCCCCCACTCCGATGGCGAGAACCACCCTGGGGAGACGAAGGTGCACGAGGATGGAGCGGCTCGTGCCCTCGATCTGGCCCAGGAGGGCGGGAACGATCTCCAGCATCGGAATCCGGGCGGCGCCGATGGATACACTCACCAGGGCCACGCCGGTGAGGAGCACGACCAGCGTTCCCAGTCGCGGCGCGATGCCGGTCAATGGAAGGTCCCGGCGGCTGATCGATCTTCGGCGTGACCCCCAGCGTGTGTTGTCGACATCCCCGCCACCTCCCGCAGAAACGCGTGGAGGATCTCAGCCGCCTTCGCAACGCCCGGGCCCGGGCGATTGAAGAGATCCGCGTTCACTGCCAGGGTCTGGCCGCTCCGCACTGCCGGGAGCTCCTGCCATCCGGGTGCCCGGAGCCACCTCCCCTGGTCCACTTCCCCGTCATGCCGGGTGGCGGTCACCACCACATCCGGATTTCGGCGGAGGATTTCTTCCATGGATATCTGGGGCCAGGAACTCCGGGCGTCACGGAAGATGTTGCTTCCGCCCGCAACCTCGATGATCTCGTCCAGGAAGGTGCCGGGACCGGCGGTCTGGGGGGGATCGTGCCAGACGATGTAGAGCACACTCGGCGGCGTCCCGGGGTGGGGGTCTTCCCGAAGCGCTGCCAGCCGGGCCTCCAGCGTCTCCAGGAAGTGGGCGGCCGCATCATCTCGATCCAGGAGACGACCCAGACGGAGGGCGTGGCTCCGGATGTCGTCGATGCGCTGCACCGAGGCGTGATACACCGGAATCCCCATGGCCCGGAGGCGACGACTGAGGGGGGAGTGGTCCTCGTCGCTCCAGGCAATGACCAGATCGGGGCGGAGGTCGGTGATGGCTTCGAGGTTGGGGCGGACCGTCCCTCCGAGAGAGGGGAGATGAGCCAGCGACGGATCCCGATCGTAACGGGTCCGAGCCACCAGAGCGTCCCCGGCGCCCAGCGTCATGACCATCTCGGTCATGGATGGGATGATGGAGACCACCCGCCCCGCAGGCTCCTGCAGACGCACCTCAAGTCCCCGGTCGTCCTCTACAACGAAACGAGCCTCGTCAGAGGCGACGTCCGAGTCCAGCGCTCCCTCGCCGCACCCCACGAGCAGGACGAGCAGGAGGAGGGCTGGCGGGAGGGCAAACCCAGGCCCGGCGAAGGGGGTCGCGCTAGGTGAAGCCCGACCGATGCGTGGCGAAGTCCGGCGGACCCGAAAGGAGAACCACATCCGTGCACCCGTTCCTCTGCCGAAGTCGGGTGCCGGTGAGGCGGCCACGGCGAACTCTCGCTCCGGCCACCACCACCCACGCCCCGTCCCCGACCCTCGAAGGACTCTGTGGGGGCTCGGACGAAACCTCGTCTCCTGGCTCAAGGCAACCGTGTCCGCCTTCCCGGGCACCAGGCCCAGTGGCACAGATGAGGACAGGTCTGATCCGGAGTCGCCTCCGGAGCCTCTGACAGTGGCGGGGCCGCGCCGGACTTGCACCGGTCTTCCGTACGGCCTCATCCGATGATGAACGTCTAGACCATATGCGCTAGGCGGTACGGGGGCAATGGTGCATCCCGAGACACGGTTCCCCAACGAATGCCCCCGGGCCCGGTTCTCATGAGGAGCGGCTTCGAGCCGGGAATCAGGCTCTGGAGGCGGGCGGCGGCGTCCTCCGGGTGTGTCCGGCGCCCGGGGTCGAGGAGGATGCCGGTAGCGGTCCCGCTGTGACCCACCATCACCCCCAGCGCCCCCATTTCGCCGGCGACTCGCTCCACCGGCTCCAGAAGGGGCCGGGGGGTCAGGGTCACGCTGCACCGGGCGCTCAGGGTGGAGGCCCGACCCAGGGCTTCAAGGTCACCGGAAGCCACAGCGTGGCGGAGAAGCCCTAGGGAAGAAGTCCAGCGCCGCAACAGGCCGGAGGCGAGCCCGGTCTTCGCGACCCGGCGATCCAATCGACGATTGAAGGCCAAGGTATCCACGGGGCCGTCGGTGACCACGACGAGGTCGAGGACCGGGACCGGCCCCATGGACTCCGCCACATCTCCGCCCCGGTGATCGAAGAGGGTGAGGTCGCGGAAGAACGTTCCGTTCGTGGGCTCCACTTTCAGCGCCCAGGCCGTGGCCCGGCGAGGGTCCACGTCCCCCGTGAGGTCGCCGCCGCATCCCCCCGAGGAGCCGACGCCGTGCTCACCCGCCACGCCGACGCCTACCCTCCCCGCGAGGCCGTGGACCGCACCGATGAGCGCCCCCAGATCTGCGGTGCTGCTTCCCAGGCCGGTCCCGGGCCTGAGGTCGTCGCCTCCCAGCCCAACCCGGGTCTCGCCCCCACCGTCCACGATCATCCCTGCTTGGGCGAATCGCTCATGAAGCTCTTTGGCCTTGGGAGGGAGCGGATGGGCTTGGTCTGGACCCGGGCCCTGTTCGTCGGCGCCGGGGGAGATTCGGGCCCACCTCCACCGATCTACCGGACAGGCCACCTGCAGCCAAATGCCACCGACCTGACCCTGAAAGAACTCCCCTCCGGATCCGCACGACGCCCCCCACCCGTCTTGCGCCTCTGTTGAGTCCTGATTATCCATCCGTCACAAGTTCGAAGGGATCCGGGGACCACGGAAGACCGGTGAGAATCCGGCGCGGCCCCGCCACTGTCAGAGGTGCGGAAACGTTCATCGTTTCCGGAATGCCCGTTCTCAATGCCACTGGGAGCTTCTCCCGGGAAGGCGAACGACGCTGCCTCGAGCCAGGAGACCTCCTCGGGTCCCCCTTCCATCCACCCCTCTCGGGAGGGGAATGGGCATATGCGTGGTCCCCGCTGATCCAAAGCGACGGGGTCCCGTATCCTGTTCTCTTCTCCGTCTTTCGGAAAGAGGACGGGGATCATGGCGTCATGCGCAGTACGGTCGCTTCGAAGTCTCGCGACCCACATCGCCGGTAGGCCGGGCTGGGCTCCCGGCCCGCTGGGGCCTCGTTCCGGTTGCCCCAGCCCACCTCGGGCGAGCACGCTCGTCCTGAGGATGCTCATGGGGACCCTCCTCATGGGGCTCCTGGCTTCCGCTCTCCGCCCCCTCCCTGCAGGTGCCCAACTCGCCGCCGTAGTGGAGATCCGGGTCTCTGCCGTCGCCCACGAACCGGCGGAAGCCGGCGACACGGAGGCCCACGAAGCCCCCGCCCCCCGGATCCCGCCGCCCTCCCACGGTCCCCTGGCCGGTGCCCAGGTGGAGGTGCTGGGTTCTCCCCTCTCTACATTTTCCGGCTCCGACGGCCGTGCGGTTCTCCGGGGACTTTCCCCGGGGTTTCACCGCATCCGGGTGACCCACATCGGCTTCGCCGACCAGGTGGTGGAGGTCACGGCGGTGAACGGGCAGACGACCCGGATCTCCGTGGAGCTGCTCCCCGATCCGATGGTCCTGGCGGGATTTCGGGTGGAAGGTGTTCGGGCCAGAAATCCCGCCGGGGGCGTCGTTCTCCTCCCGGAGGAGGCTCCCGCCACCGTGCGCACCGTGGCGGATCTGGTGGAGACGGTTCCGGGGGTCACCATCATTCGTCGGGGAGGACCGGGCGCGCCGGCCACCCCCTCCATCCGCGGATCTTCGGGAGACCAGGTGCTCGTCCTGGTGGACGGCATGCCGGTGAACGCCGGGCTGACCGGTGAGGCCGACCTGGCGAGCCTGGAACTGACGGACGTGGCCCGGGTGACGGTCATCCCGGGAGCCGCCTCCGCTCGGTTCGGTGCCGGAGCGCTAGCGGGGGTGATCCTGGTGGAAACGGGTGCTCGTAGCCCTTCCCCCGTGGAGGCGACCCTGCGAGGGGGCGCCTTCGGGGAGGTCGGTGGGACCCTCGCCGCCTCTCGATCCCTGGACCGCATGGAGCGGTGGCGCGTGTCCGGGCGGGTCCATCAGGAGACGGCCCAGGGCGACTTCCCCCACCGGGTGCCCGAGTTCCGGGGAGGAGGCGAGGCCAGGCGCCTCAATGCCCGTTCCCAGGCTGTGCGAGGGCACCTTGCTCTGGCTCACCTCGGGAAGTCTGCCGAAGGTCGAGTCCGCCTCCATGGGGAGCGGCTTCGGCGGGGGAGTCCGGGGACGGTGGTCCAGCCCTCCCTCACCGGTCGCCGGGATGAGGAGCGGGTGGGGGCATCGGCCTCGTGGGAGTCGGGAACCCCATCCGAAGGGTGGCGGGTCTCGGGGGGGCTGGCCTCCCAGGAGGCACGGCACGCCGACCCCTCACCCCCCTTCGGCGCGCCTTACCGGGCCAGGACCCGGATTCGGGACCTGAATCTTCGGACTGAGGCCTGGCGCGAGGTGGGGCTACTCTCGCTGCAGGGGGGCGCGGCCGGTAGCGTCCGGGGAGTCCGAGCGACCTCGCTGGAGGATGGGGTCCTCGATCGGATTAGGGAGATTGGTGTCTGGGCTGAGACCTCCGGCGAATTCGGTGGACAGGCTCTCCCCCTTCTCCCGAATACGGCGCTGGTGAGGCCCTCCGCCCTGATCCGTCTGGACCTCCATGATCTGGTGGATGGGCCCGTGGCTTCCCCGGCCATTGGGCTCGAGGTCGTTCAAGGCGGGGCTCGAGCGGCGATCCGCTGGACCCACGGGTTCTCCCCTCCCTCCCTGGCCGATCTCTTCTTCCAGGAGGGGGTCCTGGTCCGGCCCAACCCCGAGCTTGAACCTGAGCGGGTGCGGGGGGAGTGGAGCCTCGAGGCCGGCTGGGCCGGCTCGCTGGGGCCCCTCCGCCCCGAGCTTCAGGGCACGCTCTTCCAGGGCGATGTGGACGGGATGATCATCTGGTTCCCGGACCACCGGTTCATCTGGAGTCCGAGCAACTACGACGTCCGTCGCAGGGGCGGCTCCCTCACGGCGGGAATGCGGGTTCCCGGGGTGGGCCTACACCTGGACGGGACGCTGGAACGGACCCGCGTACACTATACCGGTCCCGCCCTGTCGGGGCAGGTGGTCTACCGTCCCGAGTGGCAGGGCTCGCTGACAGCGGGGTGGCAGGGTGAGTACCTGGATCTCCGCACCGTTCTTCGTCGCCAGGGCGCTCGCCGCAGTGTGGCGGGCTCCGATCTCAACGTCCTGGAGCCCTTCAGCACCCTGGATCTGGGCCTCTCCCTCCCCCTTCCCCCGGTCCTTGGGTGGGGTGGGCGCACCGATCTGGCGCTTCGGAATGCGCTGGATGTCCGAACGAGTTTTCTGGCCGACTATCCCCTCCCCGGACGGTGGTGGACTCTGTCGCTCCACCTCTCCCGGGATCCCTGAATTCCCCTCTTCCTTCGAGGAATCATGAACGTGTGGTCTTCTTTTCCGTCTCGCGATTCGTTCGGGCCGCAGGCCGTTCGATCCATTCTCCTCGCGCTGGCCTTCGTCCTCCTCGCCCTGGGTGCGGCGGCGTGTTCCGACAGCGAATCGTCTCCGGTGGCTCCCCCAGAGGAACTCACCTTCCTTCAGGGGACGCCCGACGATCCACGGATCGGGATCGTCACCAGCTCCACAGGGAACGCTGTTTGGCTCTTCCAACTGGGAGATCCGGACGAGGTTCGGCGGATCCCGCTGGGCGCCAGCGCCTCCGTCACGCCCACAGGTCTCTCAGTGCAGGGGGGTCGCCTCTTCGTTCCTCTGGGCAACGCCGCGTCCAGCGCCCTCATCGACCCCGACGGTCTCCGGATCGAACGGTTCTTCCTCTTCGGATCGGGGAACGCCACAGGCTCGACCTTCGTGGATGACAACACGGTGCTGGTGGCGAATCTGGGGACCGGTGATGTGGGGCGGATCCGGCTGGATCAATCGGAGAACTCCATCACCGAGACGGTGCAGGTCGCGCCCCGACCGACACACATCGTCATGGCGGGAGATCGGGCGGCCGTTGTGTCATCCAACCTGGATGAGAACTTTGCGCCCATAGGGGAGGGGGTCGTCACGATCCTGGATCCGCAGACGCTGGAGGTCCTGGCGGAGGTGGGGACGGGAGGGAACAATCCCACCTCCGCTGCCGTGGGCCCCGACGGTCTCGTATACGTGGTGAACACAGGGAACTTCGCCGACCCGGGGTCCCTCGCCATCATTGATCCGGATGCCGGGGAGCTGGTGGAGGTGATCGGAGACTTCGGGGTCGGGCCCGGCTCGATCCACATCGATTCCGAGGGAGTGGCCTACGTGTCCGGCTTCTTCTTCGGCACCCTGGTATGGGACACGCGGAACCGCTCCTTTGTCCGGTCTCCCGAGAATCCGGTGTGTGCGCCGCTGGCGGACGGCGGCTGCCGCGGCGCCTTCGGGGCGCACACCGACGGCGAGGGCCGGCTGTATCAGCTCTTCTTCGGGAGCGCGCCGCAGGGGCTGCCGGGCCAGATCTTCATCTACGAGGGCAGTGGGTTCGCTTTGGCCGACTCCATCCCTGCGGCGGAAGGCGGTCCCACCGATCTGGTGATCACCACCTTCTGAGGGCGCCCTGCTCCGGGTCGCTCGGCGGGGGGCCGGCGACCCCCGTCACCCCGCGGCCGGCCCCTCTTCCCCTTCCCCCGGTGACACCACCTGGGGCTCCCGGATCACCTCTACCTCCGGGAGTCCCAGGACCCATTCCGGACCCAGGGCGCCGGCGGGGGTGAGGACTCCGGCGGGGACGGGGCCAGGCCCCCCACCCGCCGCCAGCTCCAACACCCGTTCCAGCGCGCGGATGCCGGCCAGCGCGGTGAAGCGGTAGCCTTCGGGGAGCTCCAGGATGACCTCGGCCCACCTCCCTGCCTCATCTTCCACCCGTCCCCAGACCCGGGTCCGGCCACCGGCCCGGGTTGGGGCGTCGGGACCGCCTCCACTCCGGGCCACACGCCGCCGGACGAGTCGTCGGAGTGGGCCCACCTTCAGGGCGCCCCGGAGCAGCGGGAGCGCCACGGGAAGGAGCTGGACCTGCCGCCTAGGGGCGGTGAGGTAGCAGGTGATCTCCGGGATCCCGGTGGTTCGCCAGGCGGTGGCCAGATCTCCCCAGGTGGCGGGAAGGACGGACCGGCGTCCACCGAGGAGACCGGCCATGGGGCCGGTGGTCCGGTCCGGGCCGAAATCCACCTCCCGGCGGAACCGGCGGCTTCCGGGGCGGGCGCTCCGCAGTTCACCGTCCCGTCTCACCAGGAGGCCACCGGGGATCCCTTCCACC
Source organism: Gemmatimonadota bacterium (assembly GCA_007121775.1). Classification (GTDB taxonomy): domain Bacteria; phylum Gemmatimonadota; class Gemmatimonadetes; order Longimicrobiales; family Gaopeijiaceae; genus PWLA01. The sequence goes on along the minus strand of SKJY01000116.1, from coordinate 758 downwards.
ACCGTTTCCAGGGTCCCGGTGCTGGGCCGGCCCGGGGAGTGGAGGGCCAACTCCAGACGGCAGGCGGAGGGAAGGGCCCGGTGGAGGAGAGCAGCGGCTGCGTCGGTGGGAACGACGTCCAGCCCGACCCCAGGCATGACGATGAGCCCTTCCTCCCGAGCCCGGGCGTCGTGGCGGAAGGCCGCCTCGAAAACCGGGACCTCTCCGGTGATGTCCAGATAGTGGGCTCCCACCGCGAGGCACGCCGCCAGCATGGGTGGAGAGGTCTCGACAAAGGGGCCCGCCGCGTGGAGGACGGCCCGGACCCCGCGGAGCCCCACCTCCAGGCGGAAGGGATCGTCCAGCGGAAAGACCCTGTGTGGGCACTGGAGTTCATGGGCTAGGGCCCGCAGGCGCTCGCCATCCCTCCCGGCCAGGATGGGGCGATGGCCGCGGCGGACCGCCTCCTCCGCCAGGAGCCGCCCGGTGTACCCGTACGCTCCGTAGAGGAGCCAGCTCACCGGTTCCGGTCCTCCCCGGGTAGATGGTGCTCAACGGGGGCGTCCATGCCCCGGGGCTCCAGGGGGAGGCGAACGCGGTGGATTCCACCCTTCTTTGAGTCCAGGGTCACGGTGATTTCACTCCCCGCCGGGGCCTCCACCATCCACTCACCGTAGTAGTAGGACTCGAAGGAGCCTCCCCGGGTGCCTCGCATGAATTCGAATTCCCGGGGGTCGGGTCCGGTGACGTTCCCCGCTCCGTTCGCTTCCACGCGGAGG
>SKJY01000052.1 GCA_007121775.1 Gemmatimonadota bacterium | reverse complement strand
TCAGCCCGGAGGGCATCGGTCCGGGCCACCGACCGGTGCATATGGAGTTCGGGGTCCACCCGTAGGCCCAGCGCCCCCACCTCCACGATCCGGAGCGGTACGTCGGACTCGATGACCGGGCGACCGGCGTCGGGATCCAGAGGTGGGCCGGGCTGTCGCTGAATCCAGTGGTCGGTGAAGCGGACGTGGGGGACGTCGCTGGTCCCCCCGATGCTCATGTGGCACGAGACGCAGTCGCCGCTCCTGGCCTGGGCGGCGGTGACGGCGTCCGGTCGGGAGCAGAGAGGATTCGGGCCGGGGGTGCCGGCGTGGTCCTCTCCGGTGTGGCAGGTGAGGCACTGCTGGACGTAGTGATCCGGCGGAAGCTCACTTCCAGGCGTATGGGAGACATGACAGGTGAGACAGGTCATCTCGGTGGCCTGGAAGCAGGCGCTCCGGGCCAGGCGAATGGGGTGAGAGTCGATCCCCACCCAGTTCGGATCCTCAAGCTGGAGCTCGGGCACGAAGACGGCCCGGTTGTCCGTGAGTGCCATCCCCGGGCGGAAGGTCATGGGATCCTCCCCGTCGGGATAGGCCGTCACCCCCGCCAGGTGGCACTGAAGGCAGCTGGCCATCTCCCGGGAACGGTCCAGATTCACCGGGTTCACGATCCAGGGGTCCGGCTCTCCGGCTGCCGGAGCCCTGGCCCGCCGCCGGGCGTTGGCGTGCTCGGCCCCGGGGCCGTGGCACCGCTCGCAGGAGATGGAGCCGGGGAGGTCCTGGTAGATGTTCTGGGTGTGGGGCTCAAGGACCGGCAGGTCGCTATGGCAGGCCAGGCACTGGAGGATGATGGGCCGGCTGAACCGGTCGTTGGCCTCCCCGTACCCCGGGCTCATGTCCCACACCTCCCGGCTGCTGTACCAAGTGAGGGGGTGCTGCGTCACGACGCCATCCTGTACCGCCAGGAAGGACCGGGTCTGATTCCCCGAACCGATGACCAGATCGATGGGGATCCGAAGGTCATGTAGCAGGGTCCCGTCGGCGCCCACGAGGCGCTCCCGCTGCACGGGCGTGCCGTCGGCGGCTGTCTCCACCCGGTACTCCAGGCCGTCATAGGGGGAAGAGATCCACTCCGACTCGCCTCCGCCGAGCGCTCCGCTGCCGAAAGCGGAAGGGGCCCGACCGGTGGCGACGGCCAGGGTCAGGGACTGCCCATGGTTCGTCCGGCCGTGACGCTCCACCAGATCGGCGTGGCAGGGGAGGCACCCCTGGTCTCCCACGTACCCAGGATCCAGCGACCCCAGGAGACGGTTCAGGTGAGCTTCGCCGTGGGGCTCGCCGGGAGTGTCCCCGCAAGCGGGCAGCAGGGCCAGAGTGGCCACCACCGCCAGAGCCGGGAGAATGAGCAGAGCCCTCTGCAGCCGCCCCATGATCAGAGGGGATCGCCGGGCCCGGGGCCCGTTCCTCCCTGATCCCCGCCACCCCCGGTGAAGGAGCGCAGGATGAGGAGAGCTGCGGCCGCCAGTCCCCCGGCCACAATCCCCGTCCGGACCCGGGAGAACTCCCGGCGGTCGATCTCCACCACCTCCGATCGGTGGAAGGCCAGAACATCCCTTCGCCCCTCAAAAGGCGTTCCGGCATAGATGGCGCCCCACCGTACGTCAACGGTGAGAGAGTCGCTGGTAGCCTCCAGGAGCACTCCCTCCACGCTCCGGATGGTCCGGCCGGTGCGCTCCGAGAGTGCCACCGCCGCCGGCGCCGAGAGCCGAAGCCGCACTTCGGCGTCCGGCTCCGGGCTACCGTCCAGGACCGGCTGGTAGGAGAAGCACCCGGTCAGGCCCAGGGTCAGGATCAATACGACCAACGCCGGCCCGAGCCCCCGAGGGCTCGGACCGGCGTTGCGAGAGGGTGTTGAATGAGAGGTCAGCACGTTCCCAGGATGTGGCAGTTGGCGGTTCGCTCGATCTGCGCAATGGGCAGGAGCGTACCGGGCCGGGCGGCCGCACCGACCCCGGCTGCCCAGAGGAAGGACTGGGTCCCGAATCGGTAGTGGTCGTTCAGCCGGCGACCGGTTTTGTACAGATTGGCCATGCGGGTGTGCTGCAGCAACTCCAGCGCATCCACCTGTCCATCCCAAGGGGTCAGTCCGTCCTGCCCCCGAATGGCATTGATATGGGTGGCGAAGCCCTCTGTGTCGCCGGTGGCCAGCGCCGCCTCCGCCAGGATGAGTCGGAGCTCTCGGGCGGACACCACCGTCACCGGATCGAAGTTCCTGGCCCCCGCCGCCTCGAGGATGGTCTCTTCCAGGAAGGGATCCACCACGCCGTCGATGGGATCCTGGAGTGTGACCGCCGCCACCCGCTTGTCATCATCTGTGGGGCTGACGTACGCATCGGATGGCCGCAGCTCCAGGCGCTCATTCACCCAGCCACCCCACTGGTTGGTGACGGTGGCGGAACTGAACTCGAGCCGGAATCGCCAGCCCGGCTCCACCTGGGCCAGGACGGCCTGGGCATCGGCCACAGCCTGGGCATCGTTTACCAGGGGGTTGGACGGGGTGGTCCCCGCCGGGGTGATGAGCTGCCGCACGGCCCGGGCATGATAGCTCCGCGCCCGCTGGGCCCGGATCTGCTGGGCCAGGGCGGCATTCCCCTCGGAGGCAGCGATCTCCAGCCCACGGGTGAGGCTCTGGATCGCCGTGTCGTACATCTGGGTCATGTTGTTCGGGCCCACCGGCGGAGCCTCCTGCCGACGGTCGGAGATGACCCAGTCTTCCCAGAGGTCTGCGATCTGGGTGTAGATCATCCCCGAGTACAGGTGGGACCGGGCGAGAAGCGAGCGGTTCCCGAGCTGGCCCGCCTCATCGAAGGCGCTGAGCTGCCGCACCGCTTCGTCTGCCATCCACCTCCCCTCATTGATGAATGGGAAGGCCTCCACGGTGAACTCATTGGCGGCATCCCGGAGATCGCCCTCCTGGAGCTGGATCCAGGCATTCCGGGAACCGGTGAACTGGAGTTCATCGGAGGCGGCCCCGTGGAGGAGCATCATGTAGCCCCATCCCCGGGTCATGGTGGCCAGCGCTCCGTTGGCCAGTGCCCCTGCCGCGGCAGGGGACTCCAGGTCTTCCTGTACCAGGCTGTTGGGGTTGTCCACATCCAGCAGGCCGTCGCAGCCGGCCATTCCCATGGCCAGTACGAGCCCCAGGAGCGGTGTGGCCCTTCGTCGAATGGACATGTCGATTCCTTCGTGTGTGGGTTCCCGTCTCACGAACCGTCCGAACCACCTCCTGTGCCCGGGCATCAGAAGCCTGCCCGGACCGAGAAGGAGATCCGGCGGGGGAGGGGAACACCCCACGCCACGGTTCCTTCGCCGAAGTTGTTTCCGAGTCCGCCGCCGTCACCGCGGGAGGCGTAGTTCAACTCGGGGTCGGAGCCGGGGAACTTGGTCCAGAGGGCCAGGTTTCGCCCGGCCATGGTGACGGAGAGGTTCGACGCCCCCACCCGCTCCGCCCACTCCGTGGGCACACGGTAGGTGAGGCTGATCTCCCGAAGCCGGAGCCAGTCGGCCTCGTGGATCTCATTCAGACCATCGTAGGGAGCCAGCGCCTGGAGCTCACGGATCCAGCGCTCGGCGGCGGCGACCCGCTCATCCACGGTGGAGGCTGGGTTCAGCATAGTGGCCTCCACCTCGGCAGCGGCGCGGATGTTCCGGCCGATGAGGGGATGCTGACGCCGGAAGGCCCCGTCCAGCTCGTGGATGTGGAAGTTCCCCGCCCGGTACTCGAAGAGAGTGTTGAGGGTGAAGTTCCCGTAGAAGGTCATGTTGGTGCCGAACGAGCCCTGCCAGTCCGGTACCGGCTTGCCCAGGTAATTCAGGAGCATCTCCGGCGTACCGCAGTCCAGCACGAAGGGCTGGAGCGCGCCGGGATCCCGAGGCACAGAGGCCCACTCCCGCAGATCGGCCCGGGAGAGGGGCTCACAGTTCCCCAAGTGCCCGGGGAACTCCACGCTCTCATCCAGGATGGGGCCAAAGAAGGATCCGGGGTGGAAGCCCTCCTTGGTGAACTGCCGGTAGCGGCTGTATGAGCCTCCAACCTTCAGCGCCGGGGCACCGCCCAGGTCGGTGATCTCCTCTCGGAGGAAGGAGCCGTTGGCGAAGACGTTGGCCGAGAAGTTGGGGGTGGAAACGGCCCTGACGTCAGCTCCAATTTCCAGACCCCACGCCTTCAACTCCCCGATATTGTCCAGCTGAGGGAACCGGAAGCCGCCGGAGGTGGCGAACTGCCGGTCCACCAGCACGTCGGTGACGGTCCGGTTCCAGTAGGTGAAGTCAATGGATGCCCGGTCCTCGAAGATGCCGATCTCGGTGCCAAGCTCCCACTCGGTTGCCACCTCGGGGCGAAGATCTTCGTTCCCCAGGTTCTGGGGGGCGACGCCGGACCCGAGAGCCGAGGCCAGCGGCGAGAAGGTGGTGAACTGATCAAAGGCGCCGGGCTGGAGCCCGGACCGCCCCAGCGCAGCGCGGAGGCGGAAGGTCGAGACCAGGTCCCCGCTCCACCCGTCGAGCTGACTGGGGATGATGGAGGTGCTCACCTTGGGGTAGAAGGCACCACCGGCCGTCTCACCGAAGGCCGAGTTCTCATCGTAGCGTCCGCCCACGGTGAAGAAGGCGAAGTCGCGGAAGCCGAACTGGGCTTCACCCAGCAGACCCACGTTGGCCTCCTCGAAGAAGGTCTCGGTCACCGACTGGAGGCGACCGGCACCCGCCACCTCGAGCCCGGGCCCGGGGAACTCGTTCCCGCTTCCCACCTGAGCCTTGGTCTGGGTCAGGAAGCCCTGAGCGCCAGCCACCACATCCAGGGTCCACTGGTCACTGAGGCTCCCGTTCCAGCGGCCCTTCAGGTCCAGGGTGACCTCCCGGTGGTTCCGGTCACTCACGGTCCTGGCCCCCAGGACGTTGGAGCCGGAGAAGCCGTCCACATTCCAGCCGAAGGGGAAGAAACGGGTAGCGCGCTGATTCACGAAGTCCACCCCCACCGTGGCGTCCAGGGCGATGGTGGGCGTCACTTGGTATGCTGCGGTGATGGCGCCACCGAACCGCTGCAGGTCCTGGTCGGTGAGACGGTGGAAGTTCTCACGTGTGGTGGCGAAGGCCGGCGACCCGAAGAGATTCGTCTGGGTCGCACGCTCCGGGCGGCTGTTCAGGATGCTGGAGAGCACCCCGAAGATGTTGTTGTTGTTGTCGACGGTGGAGTGATACCCCTCGGTGTAGCTGGACGAGATCCTGACCCGGAGGTCGTCCATGGGGAAGAGCTCCACATTGGCGTTGAACTGGGCCCGCCAGTTCTCATCGTTGGCGGCCCGGAAGCCTGGTGCCTGGAAAGCACTGGCGTCGTAGGGTCCGTCCTCGGTGTGGTACCGACCGGAGACGAAGTAGGTGAGGGCTTGGGTCCCCCCGGTCACCGAGGCTGAGTAGGTCTGTCCATGCCCGGTGCCGAAGAGAGGAGAGATCATATCGACCTCGAACACCTCGTACGGCTGGACATCGATCCCCCACCGGTCCCGGACCCCTACCACGCCCCGATCGCGGGCGTTGTTTTCCATGGAGGTGACGAAGCCGGCGTGATTGTCCATCCGCCCCAACGGATAGCGGGAGAAGGCCTGATCCATACTCACGGAGTAACGGGCCGCGCCGCTCTGGCCCCGCTTGGTGAAGATCTGGATGACCCCGTTCGAGGCCTGGGTCCCGTAGAGGGTGGCTGCCGCCGCACCCTTCAGGATCTCGATGCGCTCGATGGACTCGGGGTTGATGTCGTCCAGACGGGACGGTGCACCGCCGCCGCCGGCTCCGATCCCCGGCCCGAAGCCCCCGGCGTTGTCCACGCGAACCCCGTCCACGTAGATCACCGGCTCGTTGGACTGGGAGAGGGAGGCCGAGCCCCGGATCCGGATCCGGGAGCCCTCCCCGG
>SKJY01000317.1 GCA_007121775.1 Gemmatimonadota bacterium | reverse complement strand
GCCTGGATCTCTGTGATCGCAGCCGTCAGCGTCGTCTTCCCGTGGTCCACGTGTCCAATGGTTCCCACGTTCACATGGGGCTTCGTCCGCTCGAATTTCGCCTTGGCCATCTTCGCCTCTTCTCGCTTGCGCTCTGCAGGGTTCTCGGATACTGCCCGATGGGGCGACACCGGTGCGGGAAACCGTATCTCGGGGTTTCCGGACACACCGGAGAGCTCCGGGAGGGAATTGAACCCTCGACCTCTTCCTTACCAAGGAAGCGCTCTACCACTGAGCTACCGGAGCGTTCTCGTCGGCGGAGGTGACTCGGGCACCGTCACCCCGCCCCGCTTCATCTTTTACACATGACCAGTTCTACACCTGACCGGCCGGGATCGCACCCACCCATCCGGCCGAGCCTGGACGACCGCAACCCGGGGGCTTTCAAGGGCCCACCGGGCTGCGGAAGAGCGGGAGACGGGACTCGAACCCGCGACCCTCAGCTTGGAAGGCTGATGCTCTAGCCAACTGAGCTACTCCCGCATCTTTTTTCGTCCACGCCACCGCCGTCGGGCGGTGTCTGCGGCACGGCCCCAGTCGAAGCTGGGGTCGCGGACCGACATGGTGGGGGAAGGATTCGAACCTTCGAAGGCGTAAGCCAGCAGATTTACAGTCTGCCCCGTTTGACCGCTTCGGTACCCCACCCTTCACCTTCTTCACTCTCTGCTTTCCCATCCGGGGGGTCCGCCTCCCGTCCTGCGGCCAGGCGTCGGGTGGAGGAGCTGACGGAGGGACTCGAACCCTCAACCTGCCGCTTACAAGGCGGCTGCTCTACCAGTTGAGCTACGTCAGCAGAAACAGAGCTTTGAAGTGTAATCCACCCTCCTGGCGGTGTCAACTGCCATTCATCCCCGCTTCCAGCGCGTCCCGTCGGGCCCGTCCTCCAGGACGATCCCCCGCTCGGCGAGCTCATCCCGGATCGCGTCGGCCCGGGCCCAATCCCGGGCGCGTCGCGCCTCTGCACGAGCCTCGATGCGTTCCTCAACCCAGGTGGCCAGATCGGCGTCAACCTCCCGCTCCCGGTCCGCCACCTCCAGAAGCCCTAGCACCTGGTCCACCGAGGCGAGGCACTGGAGGGCCGCGTCTCGCTCTCTTTCGGGGACCGTGAGGTGGGCATCTAGGTGGGTGTTCACCTCCGTCACGAAGTTGAAGACGGCCCCCAGGGCGCCGGAAATGTTCAGATCGTCATCCATGGCGACTTCGAAGCCCTCCAACGCCCGTTCCGCGCTGGCAGCCAGATGCGCGTCTCCAGCGGCGAGGGACGAGTCCCCGGACCCCGCCTTCCCCTCCCCCACCGGATGCCGCCGGAGGCGATCCCGCAGATCAACCAGCCGGGTCACGGCCCGTTCCGAGGCCTCAAGGCCGGCGCGGCTGAAGTTGAGTTCCCGCCGGTACTGGGCCGCCATGAGCTGATGGCGGATGGCGGCGCACGAAACCCCTTCCTCCAGGAGCTCCCGGACCGTCACGAAGTTGCCAAGCGACTTGGACATCTTCCGCCCTTCGACCCGAAGGTGCTTCACATGGAGCCAGTACCGGGCGAAGGGACGGCCTGTGGCTCCCTCGGATTGGGCGATCTCGTCCTCGTGGTGGGGGAAGATCAGGTCTTCCCCGCCCAGGTGCAGATCCAGCGTCGGCCCCACCTCCTCCAGCCCCATGACCGAGCACTCCAGGTGCCACCCCGGCCGCCCCCGTCCCCAGGGCGCGTCCCAGGCGGCGCCAACCTCCTCGTCCTCGGGCTTCACCGCCTTCCAGAGCGCGAAGTCCCGAACGTCGTCCTTTCCGTACTCGTCCCCTGCCACCCGCTCCCCGGTACGGACCTGCTCCAGATCCTTTCCGGAGAGTTTCCCGTAGTCCGGGAAGGCGGAGATATCGAAGAAGACAGAACCATCGTCGGTGACGTACGCCAACTTCCGGTCCAGCAGCGTTCGGATCAACTCGATCATCCCCCCCACGTAGGCGGTGGCCCGGGGGTAGAGGTCGAAGCGGGCCATCCCCAGCGCATCCGCCTCCTCCAGGACGGCCCGGGCGAAGGGTTCAGTGAACTCGGCGATGCCCACCCCGGCCTCACGGGCAGCCCGGATCGTCTTGTCATCCACATCAGTGAAGTTCATCACGAAGTGGACACCGTACCCCTTCCACTCCAGGTAGCGGTGCACCAGGTCGTAGAAGAGGAAAGTCCGGAAATTCCCGATATGGGCGTGCCCATAGATGGTGGGCCCACACCCATAGATCCCTACCCGCTCAGGATCCAGGGGCTCAAAGGACTCGGTGGTGCGGGTCAGGGTATTGTGGAAGCGCAGTCCCATGGAATTCCGGGCGACCGGGGAGAAGGGGTTCGTTGTCCGCCAGGAAAGGTGGGGAGGAGGGCGCCTGGTGTCGAGACTTCCGCCCCCTGCCCCGGGGCCCGCCGCCCCCCTTACCGCTTGTTCGTGGGCGCTGTTGGTCCGGTGTACTCACTCTCACTGGGGTCCGCCCCTGTGCCACCCACCACCAACATCATCCCATAACAAGCCTGTAGGGGCCCAAGCCAGGGGGTGTTGAGACAGGTACAGCGAGAGGGTTCAGCAAGGGGTTCGGCGGAGGCTCAGCAGGGAGTTCGGCAGGGGTTCAGCGGACCTTCACCTGGGTCGCAGAGGCGGAGTCAACCGCTTCCGCTTCAGGGGAGCACTCGTACTTCTTCCACCAGCCAGCGGCCCGATTCGTAGGAGAAGCCCAGGAAGAGGGTGCGCCGGAGGACCTGGGAGGTCCCCACCCGGTGGGTTGACCAGTGGAATTCGGCGAATCCGCGCTCGTCGGAGCCGGCCACCAGCGCAACCCGCCCCAGTTCGACCCGGCACCCTTCGTAGCCCCGGAGATAATCTCGGAGCACGACGGCGGCCTGGCGGGTGGGAAGGCCACCGGGCTGGCTCCCCTCCAGGTAGAGGGCGACGCGCCGGGTGGTCAGGTGCCCGGCCACGGCCCGGTCGTTGCCCCCGGTCCAGGCCCGGCCCACCTGCTGAGCGGTAGCCACCAGGGTGTCATGCCCCTGGGCCTGGAGACCGGTGGCCAGGCCGGCCCAACTGGAGCCGCCGGCCATCTCGCCCCACACCGGTGTCAGGAAGAGGAGAAGGGGGACCAGGAGGAGACGCCGAGTCATGCCGCCTCCAGTGTGCGATGGATCCCCGCCAGCGCCTCGGCGGGGTGCCGGGCCCCGGTCACGGCCCGACCGATGACCAGATAGTCGGCGCCGGCTCGTGCCGCTTCCTCGGGGGTGGCCACCCGTGCCTGATCGTGGGACTCTCCCCCGGCCAGGCGGATCCCCGGCGTGACGATGAGGGCTTCGGGGCCCAGGTGGCTCCGCAGGGGTCCGGCCTCCAGAGGTGAAGCCACAACCCCGTGGGCGCCGGCCTCCAGCGCGCCGGCGGCGAGGCGCAGCACCTCGGCTGCCGGATCCACCGGAACGCGTCCCAGCACCGCCTCAACCTCTGAACGGGAGAGGGAGGTCAGTAGGGTCACCGCAAGGATCCGTGCCGGCGACGCCGCCTCTCCGGAAAGGGCGGCCTCCTCCGCCGCCCCAACCGCGGCCTCCACCATGGCGGCGCCCCCGGAAGCGTGGATGGTGAGAAGCTCAACCCCGAGACGGGACGCCGAGCGAACCGCCCCTGCCACCGTGGCGGGAATGTCGTGGAACTTGAGGTCCAGGAAGACCCGCTTCCCACGCCCACGGAGCGCTTCCACCACGGACGCGCCGGCGCTGGTGAAGAGTTCGAGACCGACCTTGTAGAAGTCGGCCTCCTCCCCCAGGCGGTCCACCAACTCGAGCGCCGGAGCCGGATGGGGATAGTCCAGGGCGATGATCACATGTGCCATGTCTTGAACCTCACTTCGCCCCCGGCTCCTTCGCTGCCTTACGCTTGAGTTGCGCTGAACCCACCAGCGCTTGGATGTGGTCCACGCCGCGGCGACGCACGGCGGCTTCCAACCACTTGACTACACGACCCGACGAGCGGGGATCCCAGAACGATGCGCTGCCCATCTGGACCAATGAGGCGCCGGCCATGAGGTACTGGACGGCATCCTCGCCCTCCGCGATTCCACCCACCCCCAGGAGGGGCAACCGGGTGTGTGCGGCGGCGCTCCAGACGGCGTGCACCCCCACCGCACGGATGGCGGGTCCACTCATCCCCCCGGCACCGGCGCCCAGGGCCGGTTCACCCGTCTCCGGGTCCAGAACCAGCCCCGGCAACGTATTCACCAAGGTGAACCCGTCGGCGCCGGCACCCTCCAGCGCACGGATCACCGGTCCAAAATCCGGCGTGTTGGGCGCCAGCTTGGCCACCAGTGGCCGCTGGGTCCGACCCCGAACCCCCTCCATGACCCTGGCGGCCGCGTCTGGGTCCAGGGCGAAGGCGAGCCCTCCCCGGCGCGTATCGTTGGGGCATGAGAGATTGATCTCGTAGGCCTGGAATCCGTCGGCGTCGTCCAGGATCTCCACCACCCGGAAGAACTCCTCCGGCGTGTGGCCGGCCACACTCACCAGCACCCGGGCCCGCCGCAGACGCTCCCGAAGCCAGGGCAGCTTGCGCCTCCGCACCTCCGCCGCCCCGGGGTTTGCCAGCCCCACCGAGTTCACCATCCCGGCCCGGAACTCCGCCACTCGCGGTGCCGGGTTTCCGGCCCGGGGCTCCAGCGTCACCGATTTCGTGATAAGGCCGCCGAGTCCGTCCAGGTCCACCACCTCGGCGATCTCCTCACCAAACCCGCACGTCCCCGCCGCCAGGAGAACCGGGTTCTGGAAGGTGGTCCCCAGGAGGCTCTGGGCCATGGAGGAAGGGGTCACGGGTTACTCCGGCCGGGCGGATAGCGTTGAAAGAAGCGCTCCACGCTGCGGGCCAGGGCGTCGGCCACATCCTCGTGGAAGGCGGGGTCCACCAGAAGACTCTCTTCGTCTGCGTTGGAGAGGAATCCCACCTCAATGAGCACGGAAGGCATCATGGCATTGGTAATCACGGCAAAGGGGCCCTGCTTGACCCCCCGGTCGGGCCCTGGATGGACCCGCCCCAGCTCACTCTGGACGATATCGGCCAGGAGGGCCGACCACTGTTGGTGGTCGAAGGTGCGCAGGTCACGAATGATCTCCGCCAGGAGGGGGTCAGCGGCAGCCGAGGGCCGGTCTTCCGGCCGCTCCATGTCCATCGAGGCGTTCTCGGCGGCGGCCACCCGGCGCTCGTGCTCCGTACGGGCCTCAGACAGAAAGTAGGTCTCGAAGCCCCTCACCGCCGGGCGGTCGGTGAGGGAGTTGGCGTGGAGGGAGAGGAAGACCCCGGGCCGATCCCCCCTCCACTGCGTCGCCAGCCCACCTCGTTCCCACAGGGGCACGAACTCGTCCACCTCCCGGGTGAGGCGGACCTCGATGTCCGGGATCTGGGAAAGCCGTCGCGCCAGGGCCTGGGCCAACGCCAGGGCCACATCCTTCTCCTGAGCCCCGCTGGGTCCGATGGCGCCGGTGTCGTGGCCCCCGTGCCCTGGGTCGATGATCACGACACGGGGGGCCCCGTGGATCGCCTCCGAAACCAGGGGGGCAGGCTCCGCTCCCGGAGGTGGTGCGGTCGGGGTCTCGACTCCGGGCGAATCCGCTCGGGCCACCCCACCGGCGATCCCATCTGTATCTGTGGCCCCACCGGTAGCCCCGGACACGGCCCCCTCCACCAGGAGCTCTCCCCGGGCCGCATCCCACTGGTAGGCTACCGGGAGGAAGCCGGGAAAGAGGTCCATGAGAAGCTGCGTGGGCAGGAAGACATCGCTGCCGAAGAGGTAGGGGGCGTGGACGAGCTGGATGGGCCGCTCACCCCACCAGAAGAAGGGCGACCCGGGCCGGAAGGCCAACTGGAGCCCTGTGCGGTGCTTAAGGACCAGGTCGTCCTCCACCATGACACCGCTCCAGCCCATGGGTTCAAGGGCCCGGGAGGGGAAGGCGGCGAAGCCTCGATGTCTGGAAGCCTCCACGATGAGGGTGCGGCCATCGGGAAGGACGATGCGGATGATGTCGTCGGAAGGCACACCGACCAGCTCGGGGCCGTGGGCGCTGAGCGCGGCGGGCGCATACAGGAAGAGTCCCGTGAGGAGGGCCAGAAGACCCACCAGGTACCGCCACCGGTTCCTCAGGTGGGATCCGATCTGACAGTCGCCTGCCAGGGAAGGGGTCGCCGTGGCTTCCATCTGCACCGATGTGGAGGGCGTGGTCATGGTCCCGAAGCTCCAGCCTGACCTCAGCGGTAGGCCCGTATGGCGCGCTCCGCTTCCCGCCGCTGGGTCTGCTGCTTAAGCTTCTCACGCTTGTCGTGGAGGTTCTTCCCTCGGGCCAGCGCCAGGGTAAGCTTGGCATACCCTCGGCGGAAGTGGATATCCAACGGAACGAGGGTGAGCCCCTTCTCCTCCACGGACCCGATGAGCTTTCGGATCTCGGAGTTGCGGAGGAGGAGCTTCCGGGTGCGGGTGGGATCCACGTTCTCCCGGTTCGCCTGCTCGTACGGAGAGATGTGGAGGCTGTACAGCCACACTTCCCCCCCCTCGATGCGGGCGAAGGAGTCCTGGAACGAAACCTTACCCTGGCGGAGGGACTTCACCTCCGGGCCCTTCAGGACGAGCCCCGCCTCCCAGGTATCCAGGATGTGGTACTCGTGCCGAGCCTTCCGGTTCGTGGCGACGATCTTGCGACCATCGTCTCCTGCCGACTTACCCATGCTGGATCCTGCCTCCTTGCCTTGCCTACCGACGGCCCGCGTTGATGAACGGAGGGGCCGGAGCTCAGTCGCTGCGGAAGAGGCACCCCAGCCCGGATCAAAAGGGGGCCCGAGGGTCAGTAGATGAGGACGGGCGTCCCCACCTCCACCAAGTGGTAGAGTTGCCGGGCCGCCTCATCGGTGAGTCGGATACACCCGTGGGAAACCCGTCGGGCCTCCGGGTCGTTATTCATGAGGAGTTCGGGTCGGTCCGTACCGTGGATGGCGATCCCGTCGCCCAGGAAGAGGGCCGAAGTCCCCAGCGTCCCCGACATGTACCTGGAAGGGTGGTTCCGCGCCGGCGGGGTCATGTTGCGCTGCACGAACCACCAGTCCGGTACGATCCAGACCGGATCCTTCTCCTTGCGCAGAACCTGAAACATCCCCACAGGGGTGGTGAAGGTCCACTCCTGCCCGGCACCCTCGAGCTGGAAGCCGTGCCCCGTCCCGGCCGGCGCCGACCAGATCACCTCGCGTCCCTCCATGACGAAGACCCGGCTTTCGGCGATGTGGACCACAACGTAGGCGCCGTCGTGCTCCACCAGGGGCGCGTCCACAACCATCTCCCGCTCAAGTGATCGGTCCGCGAAGACCACCGCTTCACCGGGGTTCAGGAGCCCTCCACCACCTCCGGCGCCGTTCCCGTTCCCGCCAAAGGGCGCGAGCATCTGCGCTCCAAGGGGAAGGGCGACCAGGAAGGCCAGGGCTACCCCGAAGAGGACCAGAAGGAAGGGAAGGACCCGAGGCGTCCGGGCCTCCTCGCCGCCCCGGAACGTCGCCGTAGACGCACCGGCCCCGTCGCTCCCGGGTCCGACTCCACGCCGCTCCACGCCATTCCTCTCCATCATCACCCCGCCTGGTTCTGAGCACGTCGGGCGCGGCGATCGACCTCGAACGACCGCGCCACGATTCCGCCTACGATGAACACCGCCGATCCGTAATAGATCCAGAAGAAGAGGATCGCCACCACCGCCAGACTTCCGTAGGCAGTGGTGAAATCCGCCAGGCTCGTCACGTACCAGGTGAACCCCCACTTCATGACCTCGTAGAACACGGCGGTGAAGGTGGCCCCCACCGCCGCCGTTGCCGCCGCGACCCGGCGAGCCGGCACGTAACGGTAGAGGAGGAAGAAGAGGATCCACCCGGAGATGAAGGCGGCAAACTGCCCCGCCAGCCAGCGGGTGGCGGTGACCACCACCCCGTCCAACCCCAGGAGGACCTCCCCCAGCGCCTGCACCGCCTGGAGGGCCACCGTGATCCCCACATTCAGCATGAGGAGCACCCCGCCCACCAACACCACCGCCAGGTCGAAGAGCTTCCCCTTCACCAGCCCCCGGTCGGCGTCGAGCTGGAAGGTGTTCCGGAGCACCACCCGGAGGGTGGCAACCAGACGGGTGGCGATCCAGGTCAGGATGACGAGACCGAGGAGGCTGAATCCCGTCCGCTCCTCCACGATCCCCCCCACCACCTGAGCCACACCCTGGGCCAAGTCGATGTCTCCCTGCACCTCCGGCAGGTACTGGAGCAGCACCTGCAGGAGCTCGGCGGTGGGGTCGTCGTAGCGGGCACTGAGCACGAAACCCGCGATCCCCACCACCAGGAGGACCAGTGGGATGACGGCGATGACCACATTGAAGCTGATGGCCCCCGCCATGAAGAAGAGGTCGCTCTTCCCCAGATTCCGCCAGAGGCTGGCGAAGAAGGTGCGCCGCTCAGGAACGGTCAGTCCTCCGCGGCTTCTTCCTTGGCCTCACCCTGACCTTCGGCGGCGTCCCGGACGGCATCCACACCGGCGCGATACGCCGCCTTCGAGCGCTCGATCTTCTCCTCCAGCTCTTCCCGGGCCTCGTGGGCAGCCTCCCGCCCCGAATCCACCGCCTCCCGGACGGCCTCCACCCGCTCCATCAATTCAGCGCGAGCCAGCTCCAAGCGCTCCTCGATCTGATCCTGCGCCTCCCGGACCCGCTCCTCGGCGGCGTCGCGGAGCTTGATGGCTCGCTCCTTGATGTCCCGCTGCGTCTCTTCCCCGGAGCGCGGCGCGAAGAGGAGCGCCACGCCGGCGCCCACAAGGGCTCCCAGGAGGAACGGTCCCACGCCGCTCCCGGTTTCCCGCTCGATGACGTAGTAGGGTGCTCCATCCCGCTCTCTCATCTGACCTCCTATGGGTATGCGGGCGCTCCCGGCAGAGTGACGTCCGCCACCGGGCCGCGCCCTTCATCCATCGTCGATGCCGTGCGGACCATCGGGCGTCCCGGTGATCCGCGGCTTGAACCCTAACTTAGACACGAGCCGGTTCCGGGACCAGCGCCCCCTCCGGCGGGAGTCGACGGACCACCCTGGTCCGGTCGTGGGCACAAGTGATGGTCAGACCGACCATTGTGGGTCTTCGGGAGGAAGGCGCTCCACCGTCTCACCTCCAGGATCCAGGAGCCCCAGCGCCAGTCGCTTCCCCAACTCAACCCCGGGTTGATCCAAGGGGTTCACCCCATACATGGCGCCGGCCAGTACGGCGGCCACCTGCCACAGCATGAAGAGCTCACCCATCCCATGGGCGTCCACCCGGTCCAACTCCAGGGTGAGGGAGGGGCGGCCCCTACGCCGGAGCGCTTCCACCGTGGCCCGGAGCTCCGCATCCAACAGTGCGTCCAGGGAGTGGCCTCCCAGGCGGGAGAGGAGCGGCCGATCCGGGTGGCTCCGCGGGATGGGCAGACCCTGCTCCCGATCCCGCACCCTGATGAAGGTGACCACCTTGTCCCTGGGACCGTCCAGGAGGAGCTGCAGGAGGGAGTGCTGATCCACCGCTCCCAGCGCCGCCAGTGGTGTGGGCCCAACCCCTTCATCTTCCGCGCCCCCTGTAGGGGAGCGCTTCCCCAGCGATTCTCCCCAGAGCTGCTGGAACCATAGTGACAGCCCCCGGAGCCGATCGGAGTAGGGCATGAGAACATGGACCCGCTGACCCCGATCCACGTCCGCCCCGTGGAGGAGCGCGGCCAGGAGTCCAGCCGGGTTTTCCCGGAGGGAGGCGGAAAGGCACCGGTCGCGCATGGCCCGGGCTCCCGCCAGGATCTCGTCGGGGTCGATCCCCGCCACCGCCGCCGGAAGAAGTCCCACCGGAGAGAGCACGGAGAATCGCCCTCCCACCGCCGGGGGCACGGGGAGGGCCGGCACCTCCTGCTCGGCCGCTACGCCCCGAAGCGCTCCCACCACCGGATCGGTTGTGAAGAGGAGGTGGCCGCGCACCCCCTCCTCACCCAGCTCCCGTCGGAGCCGGTCCTCGATGATGAGGTACTGGGCCAGCGTCTCGGCGGTCCCGCCGGACTTGCTCACCACATTGAACAGGGTGCGCCGCAGATCCAGGCGATCCAGGAGTTCGCCGGTGGTATCGGGGTCCGCGTTCTCCAGGAAGTAGAGCCGGGGAAAGTGCTCCCGCGCCTCGTCCGTGCGTTCATTCCAGAACGGACCCAGGAGCGCCTCGGCCACGGCGCGCCCTCCGAGCCCGGAGCCGCCGATCCCCACCACCACCACCACCTCGAACCACTGTCCGAAGGAATCGGCCAACTCCCGGGTCTGCCGGGAAAGGGCATGGTCGTCGGGGAGATCCAGGAAGCCCAACTCGCCCGCCTCACGTCGCCGATGGAGTTCGGCCATGGCGCCCTCGAAGCGTCGGCAGAGCTCCCCTCCAGGCTCCAGGGAGGACGGATCAGGTCCCCGGCCCGGTCCCAGTTGGGGTTGGAGGATGTTTCCGTACCGCAGCGTAACCGGCGTCATGGCCCTTCCTCCAGTTCGATGGTGAGTCCGTCCCAGGCAGGACGCACCTCCGGCGGAAGCCGCCGCTCCAGTTCAGCGTGGCCCACCCGGTGGGTCAGATGCGTCAGATAGGTCCGGCGCGCCCCGAGCCGCTCGGCCACCTCAACCGCCTCCTCCACATTGAAGTGGGTGGGGTGGGGATCCCCGAACCAGAGGGCGTTGAGCACCAGGGTATCCACGCCCTTCAGGGCTTCGAAGGTGGCCTCAGGGAGGCGCTTGGCATCTGTAATGTAGCCAAGGGAGCCCATGCGGAATCCGAAGACGGTCTGGCGACCATGGGGTACGGGCAGGGGGAGGAAGGTCTCTCCGGCCAGGATCTGCGGTCGGAGAGGGCGGAGGGGGTGAAGGCTCAGTTCGGGCTTCGATGTGCCCTTCTCCACCCAGACCTCCTGGTCGAAGATGTAGCGGAAGCGCACCCGCACCTCTTCCAAAAGGTGCTCCGGGATGAACACGGGAACGTTCCTCCGGGCCTTCACCGAAAAGATCCGGAGGTCATCGATTCCGTGGAGGTGGTCGGCGTGGGAGTGGGTGTACCAGACCGCGTCCACCCGTCGGACCCCGGCCCGGAGAAGCTGCAACCGGAGTTCGGGGGGGGTATCCACCAGCACCGCACGCCCGTCACCCCACTCGATGAGGGCGGCGTGACGGAAACGGCGATCCCGGGTGTCGCTGGAGGTACAGACAGGGCAGCGGCACCCCACCACCGGGATGCCGAAGGAAGTTCCGGTACCGAGGAAGGTAAGTCTCACCGCGGAGGGGGGGTGGGGATTGGGCGAATCAGATGGCCTCGACGCGCATGGTGCGGACGCGCATGGTGCGGTTGGTTCCAGGAAATCAGATGGCCTCGACGCGCATGGCGTTGGTGGTTCCGGACTGGTGGAAGGGGAAGCCGGCGGTGATGAGGATCGGGTCTCCGGGCTGACCCACCCCCGATCCCCGAATGGCGCGCTTCCCGATCTCCGTCAGGGTATCGTAGTTCACATCTTCGGTCTCGGCGAGGACCGGGACCACCCCCCACACCGCCGCCAACTGCCGATGGGTGGCAGGATCGGTGGTGACGGCGAAGATGGGGACCGCCGGTCGGTGCGACGAGACCAGTCGGGCCGAGAAGCCGGACTTCGTCACCGTCAGGATGGCGGGAGCCCTCAGGTCGCGGGCTGCCGCCACCGCCGCCGACGCCACCGCGTGCTCCCGGGGGGTCGCGCCGCCGCGCTTCCCATAGTGGCGCTCGCTGAGATACCGGGGACCATCCTCCAGGATCCCGCTACTCTCGATCTCCCCGATGATCCGGGTTAGGGCGTTAACGGCGTGGAGAGGGTACTTCCCTACCGCCGTCTCGGCGGAGAGCATCACCGCGTCGGTGCCGTCCAGGACCGCATTCGCCACATCGGAAGCCTCGGCCCGGGTGGGGCGAGGGTAGTCGATCATGGACTCCAGCATCTGGGTGGCGGTGATGACTGGACGGGCATGGTAGTTGGAGAGTTGGATGATCCGCTTCTGCGCAAGGGGCACGCGCTCGAAGGGAAGCTCGACCCCCAGGTCACCCCGAGCCACCATGACCATATCCGCCTGCTTCAGGATCTCTTCCAACTCGGTGAGGGCCCGGGCCATCTCGATCTTCGCCACGATGAGGGCGTGTCGCCCCACACGCTCCCGGAGAACGGCCACATCGCGGGCCTCGCGCACGAAGGAGAGGCCGATGAATTCCACCCCTTCCTCCAGCGCCAGATCCACATCCGCCAGATCCTTCTCGGTGATGGATGCGGTGGATAGTGCCCCGGAGGGAATGTTGATTCCCTTCCCGCTCTTCAGGGGCCCGCCGCGGATCACCTTGAAAACGGCGCGGTTGCCCTCGGTGCGCACACACTCCAGCTCCAGCAAGCCGTCGTCCAGAAGCACCGGGTCCCCGGGCTCAACATCCGCGGCGAGTTGCGGGTAGGTGGTGGGGATCTCGCCCGGGCCCGCCTCCGCTGAGGGAGCGAAGACCACCTCACTGTTGTCTTCCAGGGGGATGGGGGCGGCGAGTCGTCCCACCCGGATCTTCGGCCCCTGCAGGTCCACGAGGATGGAGACGGAACGCTCCACCAACTCGCCAGCCCTCCGCACCGCGCGGATCAAGGCACGGTGGTCATCGGCGGTCCCGTGGGAGGCGTTCACCCGGGCCACATTCATCCCGGCCAGGATCAGGTGCCCGATGGTGTCCGGATCCGAGGTGGCCGGACCCAGGGTACAGACGATCTTCGTGCGGAGCATGACGCCCTCCGGGAGCCACGGTAGGAGATCAGATTGTGGGACGCGTTAGACCGAAAGGTCACCCGACGCGGCCGGAAGAGGCAAGGAAATTCTCCTGATCGTGACGGGAGTGGCGTAAAACAAGGAACAAATCGTGAGTCCGGGCGGTAGGAAATGGCTTATGGTCCGGGGAGCCCATCATCCGGACCACCCCAGGCCCCGGGGCGGCGGACTGCCGATTGAGGGGCGCAGCCACGGGTCCATGGACATTCAACTGATCGACCGCGACGAGGAACTCAAGCGCATGCGGGAGGAGATTTCGTCCGCTCCCCGGATCGCGCTGGACTGTGAGGCGGCGGGTTTCCACCGTTACTCCGACCAGCTCTGCCTCCTCCAACTCACCGCCGGATCGGTCACCTACCTTGTGGATCCCTTTGCGGTCTCCCCGGCGGAAACCCTCCGGCCCCTCCTGGAAGATCCTCGCCGGGAAGTGATCATGCACGGCGCCGACTTCGATCTTCGGCTCCTGGACCGGGACCTTGGGATCCATCTCACCTCCCTCTTCGATACCCAGGTAGCCGCTACCCTCCTGGGCAAACCGGGAATCGGGCTCCAGAGCCTTCTCTCAGACGAACTGGGAATTCACCTCCCCAAGAAGTACCAGCGGGCCGATTGGGCCATTCGACCACTCCCGGAGCCAATGCTCCAGTACGCCGCCAAGGACACCCTTCATCTCCTGGATCTGGCTGATCGCCTCTCCGACGAACTGGAGCGGGCCGGACGCCGCGCCTGGGTGGAAGAGGAACTCCGTGAACTGGAGAAGATCCGGTTCACCGAACCCGAACCGGCGGATCCCGCGGCCAGGATGAAGGCAAGCCGGGACCTTTCGGACCGCGAGGTGCATCGCCTCCGGGAGGCCATCGCCTGGAGGGACGCCATCGCCAGGGAACGGGATCGGGCCCCATTCCGCGTCACCAACGACTCGGTACTGGTGGAGATCGCCCGCCGCTCACCAGGATCCGTGGAGGATCTGGTGAAGGTGCGGGGGATGAATGAGCGCCTCGCCCGGCAGTCCGGGGAGGAGTTGCTGGACCGCCTCGCCCAGGTGGACACCCTTCCCGACCGGGAGGTCCAGGGGCTACCGCGCCGCGAGCGCAACGGGAGGGGAAGACCGCCGCCGGAGGAGGAGGAGCGCTTCTACCGCCTCAAGGACGTGCGAAACCGGACCGCGGAGCGCCTGGGAATCGACCGGGGCGCGCTCATCTCCAATTCGGTCCTGACGGATCTGGCAGCTGAGCCCCCCCGCACCCTGGAAGAGCTGACTCATGTGCCCTCCGTCCGTCGCTGGCAGGCAGAGCTCATGGGGGCCGAGATGTTGGCGGCGTTGGCCGGGTCGGGAGCCGAGGCCGGTGAGGGCGCCGGCCCGGAGTGACATCACCGGGCGGCTTCATTTCGCAGACCGGGCTCGCGGCGAAGAGCGGGCTCACACGGTAAGAATCACGGAATCCGGGTGGAGGGGTGGGCCCTTGGGGCGCACCGCCTCTTCCACATCGAGCACCTAGAACGAGGGATACGGAGGTCAAATGGCTTCGGAGATGCTGCAGCGGGACGATCTGTCCGTCTATGTGGTGGCGGGAGTGCCCAAGAGCTTCAAGAAGAAGCTCCAGAAGTTCGTTGAGAAGGAATCCAAGTCCGATGGGGACGTCATGCTCCTGGACGAGGAGATGACGGACTGGGTTCTGGCCCGGGTCCAGGGGGAGAAGCGCAGGAGCCACGAACAGACCCCGGCGTCGGCTGCCCTCTGGCGGGCATACCGGGCCCTGAGCGCAGCACGCTACCACCTGCAGGATCAGCCCATCGAGAAGGAGATCCGGGGTCTCCGCGATCACATTGAGCGCCTGTGGCGGGAAACGAGCCCCCTCTTCCCTGCGGACGCGGAAGAGCCGGAGGAGTCGGAGGAAGAGGAATTGGACGAAGCCAGCTGACCGCAGAGCCTTCTCCGGGGGTTACAGCGACCGTATCCCCTCAAACATGAAGCGCCCGGGACCCCACTTCGGGATCCCGGGCGCTTCATGCGTCCACCGCGGAGCTACTGGAGGGGCTATCCCCAGGTCAGTCAGTCAGACCCCTCCTCCTCCAGCTTCCTCTTGTAGGCGATGCTGTAGCGGGCGTGGGGGACCGCGTCCAAGCGCTCGAAAGCGATCATCTCGCCGGTGCCGTGGCAGCGGCCGAAGTTGTCGGGATCGTTGTAGAGTCGGCGGAGGGCCTCCTCGATTCGGTAGAGGTAGCGGCCTTCCTTGGTGGCGAAGAGCGCCGCCTTCTCCCGCTCCATGGCCTCGGTACCTTGATCCGCCATGTGATCGGTATAGGCTGAAAGGGCCGAATCGCCGGACTCGCGATCCGCCTTGGCCATCTCGTCGAAGAGACCCAGGGAGCGGAGGGCGCGAGCCCGTTCCTCCAACAACCTCTTTTCGATATGCTCCAACTGTTCCTTGGTCAGCATCCAGCAATCTCCGCCGAGAGCAGGTGGGACGAAAGAGCATTCCGCTGGCCTGTCCACCGGAATCCAGCGCCCTTCCAGATTAGCGTTAAAAGGTATTATTGATCCCGGTTCCCGTCCAGCACTGGTGTCGGACGAGGTCGGGCGCCGCGAAAGCCGGGACCTCTGGTGGATCCGAGAGGTCGCCCAGGCGTACCGAAGGCCGGAGAGGAACGCATCCGGCCCGGAGGCGGGATCGGGACCGCATCCGCGACGGTCCGGACCGATCGCCGGGCCGCCCACCACCACTCACCGCACCCCCACCAAGGAGTCGTCGTGATGGAGAGCATTCAGTGCCGCCGCTGCAAGGATGAACGCCCCGCCCTTCCCCGCCCACCTTTCCGGAACGAGCGGGGTGAGCGGATCCAGCGGGAGATCTGCCAGATCTGCTGGGGCGAGTGGCTGCAGCACCAGACTGCGCTGATCAATCACTATGGGCTGGACCCACGGGAGGCCGATTCCCGCCGCTTCCTCTGGGAACAGATCGACGACGTGCTCCTGGGTGAGGGCCAGGGCAAGAAGGTGGATACCTCCCAGGAGGGGTCGATCCAGTGGTGATGAGCTGAGGGTCTCGAACGGGGAAGCTGGGGGGCCCCGCAGACCGGGTTGCCGCTACCTCTGCTCAGAGCCTGACGCCCTCGCCCTTCAGCACCGGACCGATGTCGTCCAGGGCCGCCGCCAATGTCTCCCGGTCGATGGTGAGGGGAGGTGCGAAGCGGATGACCTGGTGATGGGTTTCCTTGGCCAGGATCCCCCGCTCCATGAGGGCCTCGCAGAAGGGACGGGCAGGACCGGATGACGCCTTGATCACCACACCGATCATGAGCCCCCTGCCCCGGACATGATCTACGTGGGGCGACCCCACCCCTCGCAGCTCCTCCATGAACCAGGCCCCCAACTCGTCGGAACGGCGAGGCAACTCCTCGTCGATGACGACTCTCAGCGAGGCCCGCCCCACGGCCGCGCCCAGCGGGTTACCCCCGAAGGTGGAGCCGTGGTCGCCGGGGCGGAAGACATCCATGAACTCGCCATCGGCGATGGCGGCGGAAACCGGGTAGACCCCTCCCCCAAGCGCCTTACCCACGATCAGGACGTCGGGCCGCACGTCTTCCCAGTCGCAGCAGAAGAGGCGCCCGGTCCGTCCGAGCCCCGTCTGGATCTCGTCGGCCATGAAGGCGACCCCCCGCTCGCTGCAGATCCGGCGGGTCTCCCGCAGGTAGCCGTCCGGAGGAACCACCACCCCACCCTCCCCCTGGATCGGCTCCACCAGGAATCCCACTGTCCGGTCGGTGACCGCCGCCTGGAATGCATCCACATCGCCGTATGGCACCTCCCGGAACCCCGGGGTGAAGGGACCGAAGCCCTCCTTGTACTGCTCCTCGGAAGAGAAGGAGATGATGGTGGTGGTGCGACCGGAGAAGTTGCCCCGGCAGACGATGATCTCGGCCTCGTCCCTGGGGATCCCACGCCGCTCGTATCCCCACTTCCGCACCATCTTGATGGCGGTTTCCACCGCCTCGGCCCCAGTGTTCATGGGCAGGGCCTTCTCGAATCCGGTGGCCTGACACAGCTCCCGGAGGAAGGGCCCCATCTGATCGTTGTGGAAGGCGCGGGAGGTCAGGGTGATCCGTTCCATCTGCTCCCGCGCCGCCTTGAGGATGGCGGGGTGGCGGTGGCCCTGGTTGAGGGCCGAGTAGGCGGCCAACATATCCAGGTAGCGCCGACCCTCCACATCCCAGACCCAAACACCGTCACCTCTCTCCAGAACCACCGGGAGTGGCTTGTAATTGTGGGCGCCGTAGCGGTCCGCCTCCCTGAGGTACGCCGGGGTGCGGGAGTCGGAATCGACGGAGGAAGACTGAGAAGGGGGAGTGGACGACGATGCGGTAGGGACCATGACGGGCGCTCCGGTTGCGGGTGCACTCGGCGCGAAGCCCCGGGAGGAGTGGGGCCGCTTCTTCAAGCTGTAAGGATCCCGGGACAGGAGCAACAGCATACGTCACGGACTACCGTCGGTAGGCGAAACCGCGCAAAAACCGAATCTGGATTCTATTTTTTGGTCCACTGCGTTGGCTGAGGGAGGGAGATACGGGCGAGGGCGGGGTTGCAATGGCAACGCGAGGACCGGACCGTCCAGGCAGCCACGCGGTGGGTTTTGCTGAACGGAGGGCCGAAAATCCGGATGCGTTCAGAGTTTCGCACCTCCCGGGATTTCGCTGGACCCGGCTCTCTGGCTCCCCCGTCAGCCGCTCCTGGCCAAGCCCCCCTCCGGAGCCCCCTTCGGAACGCCCCTGGGGCCTTGTTCGTGGATGCTGTTGCGGGGGGATGCCCGTTCGGCAGCACCTCTCCGAGGCCCGGCCTGCCCGACCAACGCCGTCCACGAACAAGCGCGAGGGGGGGACCGGTGAGAATCTCACTCAGGACATCTCGGGGCCCCTCATTGGTTTTCGGGGAAAATCCGGGAGCGGCCAGGGTTGTCGGGGGAAGCCCCAGCAAAAAATAGAATCTGGATTCTATTTTTTGGGTGGTTCCCGATGCCGGATATGGCGGGGCATTCGAGCGGGACGCCTGGGGTTTGTGGCTCCCCAAAGCCAGGTGCCGAGCCGGTGCTGGAGGGTGGATTCGGATTGCCCGGCGTCAACCCCGAGAGGCGTAGCCCCGGAGACAGCCAGGCTTGGGCGGTCCCCATAACGGGAATGGGGGCCGGAGCCGGGGCCCCGACCCCCATCTGAGGTCGCAATATCACTCCTCACCGGAGTGATCTACTTCGCGAGTAAAGCTCAGGGCAGCGGCAGGATCACCGTGTCGATGACGTGGATGATCCCGTTGGAGGCGGAGATATTGGGAGCTACGATGCCCGCTTCCTGCCCGGCGATGTCCGTGATCACCCCGTTACGATCCACGGAGAAGGTGGCACCCAAGAGGGTGGTGATGGTCCGGGGACGCACCGGCGGCACCACGCTGTTGGCGGCGCGGCGACCCTCAACCACATGGTAGAGGAGGACATCCAGGACCAACTCGGCAGGCAGGTCGGAGATTCGGTCGATCTCAAGCGCGCCGTACAGCCCCTGGAACGCCTCATCCGTCGGCGCGAAGACGGTGAACTGGTCCGTGCCGCTAAGGAACAGATCAACGAGACCGGCCCCGAGCTCCTCATCAACGTAGACCAGCGCTCCCACCAGCTCGCCAAACCCGGCTTCGATGGCGATCTCAGCGATGCTCTCGGTGCCGGGAGCGGGAGCCCGCTGGGCCCCTGCGGCGGCGCCGGGCCGCTCAAGAACAGTGTCGGAGCCGGACAGAGCGACCTCAGGTCCGGTGGTAAGGTCGGCGCATGCGCCGAGGGTGAAGGCGGCGGCAACAACAGCGGCGGCACGGATGGAGCGAGTCATCGGGGTCTCCCAGGGTTCGTGTTGGCCGGCGCGAGCCCCATGCTCGCATCCGGCGGATCCACGCTGGATCCCCCTTGAAACACCCAAGTCCAGATCAATGACCAGTCCAACTTCAACCGGACAACGATCCCTCTCCCCTGCCCCGCCGGTACCGCACCGCCGGGTGGGG
>SKJY01000025.1 GCA_007121775.1 Gemmatimonadota bacterium | reverse complement strand
CCATGCTCATGACCGGCGAGTATGACCTTCGGACACCCATGGCCCAGACCGAGGAGTACTACCAGGCTCTGAAGGTGCTGGGAGTCCCCACAGCCATGCTCCGCTTCCAGGATGAGTGGCACGGGACCAGTTCCCGCCCCACCAACTTCATCCGGACCCAGCTCTATCTGAGGAGTTGGTTCGAGCGCTGGGGCGAGGGAGCGCCCCGGGCGGCAGAGGATCAGGACGGGAGCTGAAAAAACTCGGGCCCGGTGGGGGATGACCCTGCCGGGCCCGATGGCTTTCTTCTCCGCGGCCCGTATATGCGAACACCCCTATTCCGAGCCCCCAGCCAATTGTCGGCCCCCAGCCCATGACCGAGCCCCTGCGTACCTATCCGCCCGAGGTGGCGGAGGGGCACCGGCGCTACGGAGCCTTCGCCGGCGTCTTCACCCCCACCCTGCTCACCATTCTCGGGGTCATCATGTACCTGAGGCAGGGGTGGGTGGTGGGGAACGCCGGGGTGATCGGGGGCCTGCTCATCATCCTCCTGGCCTTCGGGATCACCGCTAGCACGGGGCTGGCCCTATCGTCCATCACCACGAACATCCGCATCGGCGCCGGTGGGGCCTACTCCATCATCTCCCAGTCCCTGGGCCTGGAGGTGGGAGGAAGTGTGGGGATCCCCCTCTACCTCTCCCAGGCGCTGGTCATCGCCTTGTACATCTTCGGGTTCCGGGAAGGGTGGCTCTGGATCTTCCCGGATCACTCGGCGCTCTTGGTGGACCTCGCCGTTTTCGCCGTTCTTTTCGGGATCGCCCTGGTGAGCGCCGGCCTCGCCTTCCGGATCCAGTATGTGATCCTGGCGGTGATCGCCGCGTCGCTCATCTCCGTGGGCGTGGCGGCGGTCCAGGGGTCCATGGTCTTCGACCTGACCAATGTGGGGCTCTGGGGGGATTTCCCTGGTGCGCCCGAAGACGAGTTCCCCGGCACCAGCTTCTGGGTGGTCTTCGCCGTCTTCTTCCCGGCGGCCACGGGGATCATGGCCGGGGCCAATATGTCCGGGGAGCTGAAGAATCCGCGGCGGGCCATCCCCCTGGGAACCATGGCGGCCATCGGGGTGAGTCTGGTGATCTACCTGCTCCTGGCCTACTGGCTCGCCCGATCCGCCTCGCCGGAGGAGCTTCAGGGGAACTATACGATCATGGTGGAGAGAGCCGCCTGGGGTCCGGCGGTGGTGGCAGGCCTTCTCGGCGCCACCTTCTCGTCGGGCCTGGCGTCGTTCGTGGGGGCGCCGCGGATCCTGCAGGCGCTGGCGGCCCACGGGATCCTGCCGAGGGGGGGGTGGATGAAGCGGCGATCGGCGCGGGGTGAGCCACGGAACGCCATCCTGGTCACCGGGGGGATCGTACTGGCGGCGCTCATGCTCCGAGACCTGAACGTCATCGCCCCCCTCATCACCCTCTTCTTCCTGATCACCTACGCCATGATCAATGTGGTGATCTTCGTGGAGCAGAGCCTCGGTCTCATCAGCTTCCGCCCGTCGCTGCGGATCCCCCGGATCGTCCCGTTCCTCGGGGGGCTGGGGTGCATCTTCGCCATGTTCATCATGAACCCGGGCTTCAGCCTGGTGGCGGTGGGGGTTGTTCTGGGGGCCTACTTCTACCTGGCCGGGCGCCATCTGGAGGCCCCTTTCAAGGATGTTCGGAGCGGTCTCTTCTTCTCTTTGGCCGAATGGGCGGCTAAGAAGGTGGCTACCTTTCCTCCCGGGAATCAGCGGGCCTGGAAGCCCAATCTTCTGGTCCCGGTGGAAGACCCCGTGGCTCTGAGGGGCTCCTTCGAGATCCTGGAGAGCGTGGCGTATCCCAAGGGATCCCTGGTCCTGGTGGGGCTGAACGAGAGCGGCACCTCCGATGAGTTGTCCCGGGAAATCCTTCCCCTCCGAGATGCGCTGCAGGGCCGAGGTCTTTTCGCCTCGGCCACCGTCATCGACTACCACGGTCTGGCCGACGGCCTCACCGTGGCCATGCAGTCCCTTCAGAGCGCGTTTTTCCGTCCGAACATTGTCTTCCTTACCCTCCCCCGGAATGCGGAGCAGGAGAAGGCCTATCCGGAGTTGATCCGGGAGGCGGAACGGAGGGGGCTCGGAGTCCTTCTTTACGCGCCTCACCCCAGGGCGGGGCTTGGTCGGCGGGAGACGGTGAACGTCTGGACCCGGGATCGGAGTCCGGATTGGCCCTTGGAGACCGATCTGGGGAACCTGGATCTCGCCATCCTCACCGCCTACCTCCTGCGCCGGAACTGGGGAGCCGACCTTCGGGTCATCACAGTGGTATCGGATCCCAATGAGGAAGACGCCGCGCGGGAATACATGACTCGGCTCATGGATCAGGCGCGGCTCGGAGACTGCCGAACCGTTGTGGGCACCCGGTCGTTCCGGGAGTTCCTGACGGAGGCCCCCCCGGCGGATGTGAACATCTTCGGACTCTCGCCGGAGCTGAGCTTCGAGTTCGCCGAGGAGATGGTCGAGCGGACCCAGTCCACCTGCCTCTTCGTGAGGGATTCAGGTCAGGAGAGCGCGCTGGCCTGAGCTGAATCCCTCAGCGGGTCACTACCAGGATGGCTCCACCGGCGTGACCGGTGCCGTAGCGGGTGGTGGCCGCGGCCGCACTGATGAACTGGAGGCTGCCGAGCGACTGGACCCCCAGGGTCCGGAGGGAATCCAGGTCGCCGTAGCGCTGACCATCCACGTAGACCACGGGGTAGACGGGCTGGGGGTTGCGGATGGACATGGAGCCGCGGGAGCGAAGCCACTGGGGCCGGAGCCGGTCCACCACGGCGTACGCATCCTGAACCGAGGCGGCAATCTCCTCAATCATTTCGAGGGATATGGCATCCCGACCGGCGGTGGCCCGGGTCCGATCGCCATCTCCCGATGAGGCGCAGCCCACCGAGGAGATTAGAAGAAGGGTGACGAGGGAGAGGATGGGGAGGAGTCTCATGGTACGCTCCGGCAAGGGGGATCCTGTATCAAGTCTACCGGTCCGGCGTCGTAAGCTCAAACCCGGTTGGCTAGGGACGGGACTGCCCACCGGTGCTATACCGGCGCTTCTGGTGCTTGTCTGGGTGGTGGGCGCGGGGTCCGGTCCCGCCCAGGCGAGCCCGGCGAGCCACCTCCACCAGATGCCGGGCGATCTCCCAGGCGATACGGTCCTGCAGGAATGGGAAGACTCCACATGCCGGACGGCGCCCGGCCCCTGCCTGGAAGCCGTCCTGGCCGAGGTGGCCGCCACCCATGAGCCTGGTGCGGTGATCCTGGTGACCACGGATGAGGGTTCCTGGACCCGAGCCCGTGGACTGGCCTCCCTGGAGCACGGACTCCCCCTGGGCCCTGAGACGGCCTTTGACGCGGCCTCCATGGCCAAGCAGTTCACGGCTCTGGCAGTGGCCCTCCTGGAAGAACGGGGCCTGCTGGATCTGGACGACGAGGTGCGCGCCCACCTCCCGGAGTTCCCCCACCACGATCCGCCGGTTCGGATCGGCCATCTCCTCAACCATACCTCCGGGGTCCGGGACTGGCCGGGGCTCCTCCTCCTGGCCGGCTGGCGATTCGAAGATCTGATCAGCCACCAACTGATCCTGCGGGTCACCTTCGGCCAATCGGATCTCAACTTCCCTGCGGGAACCCGCACCACCTACTCCAATACGGGCTACGTCCTTCTGGCCGAGATCGTGACGCGTCGAACTGGCGTGTCCTTCCCCGAATTCATGCGTCGTGAGATCTTCGAGCCTCTGGGAATGTATGGGTCGTGGGTGCCCTCGGATCCAGGTGATGTGATCCCGGGTCGTGCGGGATCCTATCGGCCCACTCCCGACGGAATCAGAAGGGTCCCGTCAAACCTTTCGGCGTGGGGATCCAGTTCGCTCTTCACCACGGCGGAGGATCTCCAGCGATGGGTGGCATTTCTCCAGGGAGTTGCCGGGGAGGAGGAGCTTCACCGGGCAGCCCGGCGTCTCGCCGAGGAGCGGGTTGGAAGGGGAGGGGCTCCCCGCTACGGATGGGGTCAGATCGTGGACGAGTTGCGTGGGCATAGGGTGCTCAGGCACGGCGGGGCCTGGGCCGGGTACCGGAGTGCCCTGGTCCGTATGCCGGATGAGGGGATCGCTGTGGCGGTCCTGGCGAATCGGAGCGACGTGGACGCCGATGCGGTGGCCGAGCGGGTCCTGGCGGCGCTCCTGGCGCCGGACCCGGATACTCCACTGGATCTGCTCCGGGACGCGCCTCCTGCGGCTGCCGCGGACGGCGCGGAGGAAGGGACTGAAGGAACGGAGGCAACTGGGCCGGATCCCCACCCGGGCATGGCGGTCCAGGTGGACGGCAGCGATGAGGCGCCGTCAGTCATCGAACTGAACGAGTACCAGGGAGAGTACAGAAACGTGGAACTGGAGAGCACCTTCACCCTGACCGCCGTTGGAGAGGCCCTTCTGGCGACCCATCGGCGTCTGGGACACCACTGGGTTGAGCCCCTGGCCCCGGATCATTTTCGGAGCGTCGTCTTCGGTAAGGTTCGATTCGAGCGGGATTCGGAGGGGAGGGTGACGGGGTTCGAGGTCCATCAGCCCCGAAACCGCCATATACGCTTCCGGCGGATCGCTCCGTGACGGGAGAGGGTCGGAGTCTCGGGGCGCGCGTGCTGGTGGTGGGATCCGGCATCGCCGGCCTCACCTACGCTCTGAAGGTGGCTGAGTCCACCGATGTCCTGGTGGTCACCAAGAAATCCCGGGCCGACTCCAACACGAACTGGGCAAGAGGGGGTATCGCGGCGGGGATCGGAGGCGACGACAGCCCCGACCTGCATCTTGAAGACACGCTGAAGGCCGGAGACGGACTGTGCCACCGGGACCGGGTGGATCTCCTGGTGAGGGAAGGTCCGGCCAGGGTGGCTGAGCTGGTGGAGTGGGGGGCCCGCTTCCACCGGGAGGACGGTCAACTCTCCCTGGGCAGGGAGGGGGGGCACTCCCGGCGGCGGATCGTCCGTGCTGGAGATCGGACCGGGCGGGAGATCGAGCGTGCTCTCCTGGATGCGGTGGGCCGGCACCCCCGGATCCAGGTGGCTCAGCACCTCTTCGTGGCCGATCTGGTGGTGGACCGGAGCGGTCGCTGCCGGGGGGTGCTGGCGGTGGATCCCCGTGGAAATCGGGTGACCCTGGAGGGAGCCGTCACCCTCCTGGCCAGCGGAGGAGCCGGACAGGTCTATCAGCACACCACCAACCCCCTGATCGCCACGGGAGACGGGGTGGCCATGGCGTACCGGGCCGGGGCGGCCGTGGCCAACATGGAGTTCGTGCAGTTTCACCCCACCGCCCTCTACCCCACTGAAGATCCGGCCTTCCTCATCACCGAGGCGATCCGGGGGGAAGGGGCCGTGCTTCGCCGCCGGGACGGCTCCCTCCTCCTGGCCGGCGGAGAGGGGTCCCTTGCTCCCCGGGATGTGGTGGCCCGCGCCATCCACCGGGATCTTCTGGAGAGCGGGGAATCCCACGTGATCCTGGATATCTCCCGGATCCCGAAGGAGACCATGGAGGTGCGCTTCCCGGGAGCGGTGGAGGGGTGCCTGGCCAGGGGGGTGGATCTATTCCGGACTGGGATCCCGGTGGTTCCCGCCGCTCACTATTTCTGCGGAGGGGTGGTGACGGACGCCCAGGGCAGAACAACCGTGCCGGGCCTCTATGCCTCGGGGGAGGTGGCCTTCACCGGAGTGCACGGAGCGAACCGGCTGGCCTCCAACTCTCTCCTTGAAGCGGTGGTCTTCAGCCATCGTGCCGCGGGAGCTACCGTGACCGAGGTGGCGGCTCCAGGCTTGGACACCTCCCCGGACCCCGACACCCTCGCCGATTCCGACACCTCCGCCGATCCTATCCCATTCCCACCTGACCACCGCTCCGCTCCGGGATTCGAAGCAGGGAACTTCCCACCCAGGGCCACCGAAACCCAGGAGATGGACCGGATCCCCGAACTCCGCCGCCGACTTCGGCACCTCATGTGGACCGATGTAGGCATCGTGCGGAGCGATGCCGGGCTCCGGAGGGCCGAGGGTGAGATCTCGGCCCTCCGGGATCGGGTGCAGAGGGAGGCGGGACACTCGGTGGCAGCGCTGGAGCTTCAGAACCTCCTTCAGGTGGCCGCCCTCATCGTCCGCTCCGCTCGGATGCGTAGGGAGAGTCGGGGCCTCCACTTCAACGTGGACCATCCGGAGCGGGATGACCGCCGCTTTGCCGGAGACACCATTCTCCGAAAGGGGGGAGGTGCCCCCGGGTGACGGCCGCTGGGGCCATGGGCCCGGCCGCCTCCCGGGGGAAGCCCTCTAACGGTCGTCGGCCACCCCTCCGTCGGCGCCCTTCACATAGTGGTCGAACCACTCGATCCATCTGGCCCACATGTCCAGGTTGTTCTCCACGGCTCGGGGGGTGTGGGACTCGAAGGGGTAGGTGTAGAGGACGGCGTCCTTTCCCAGGTTCGTGAGGGCGTGGATCAGCCGATCCGACTGCATGGGCCACGTTCCGGTATTGTTGTCATCGCCGCCGTGGTAGAGGAGGAGGGGCGTCTCGATCTGGTGGGCGAAGAAGAAGGGGGACATGGCCACATAGGTATGGGGCGCCTCCCAGAGGGTTCGACGCTCAGCCTGGAATCCCGCCGGGGTGAGACTCCGATTGTAGGCCCCGTGCCCGGCGATGCCGGCCCTGAAGTAGGGGGTGTGGGCCAGGATGTTCACGGTGGCAAAGGCACCGTAGGAGTGGCCACCGTGACCGATCCGGTCGATGTCCACCACCCCCAACTCGTCGGTGGCCCGGATGGCGGCGTACATGGCATCGCTCAGGTTGGCGATGTAGGTGTCGTTGTAGTTCTCACCCACAATGGGGATGTCCGGGTGGACCACGGCATACCCCTGACTGAGCCAGATATCGGACCACCGGAGCCAGGTGACCTGGTGGAAGGCGTTGTGGTTCCGGGCCCGGATGGCGGCCCGTTCGTAGCCGCCCGCCGTGGTGTACTCCCGAGGGTAGGTCCAGAAGATGGCCGGGACCCGCTCACCTTCCTGGTAGTTGGTCGGTAGCGACACCCGCGCCTGCACCTCAAGGCCGTCGCGCCGTGTGAATGAGAAGTCGATCCTCTGGGCTGCGGTGAGCTCCGGGAAGGGATCCTGGTTCCGGGTGAGGTTCTCCACCCAGCGCCCTTCCTCCCAGAGCCAGCTATCGGGGAAGAGGGTGGAGGACTCACGGCTCGCCGTCATGCGTCGGAGGTCCGGATCCAAGGGGACCAGCGGCTGATCGAAGGTATCCCTGCCACCCTCGAATACCCGCTCCGTGGATCCATCCGCCAGGGAGAGGGCGTCGATGAAGGGGGTGGGTCGGAAGTCTTCCCGGTACCCGGGACCCTGCAGGTAGACCCGGGACCCGTCGGTGGATACCAGGGCGTAGGGCAGGCCGTTGGCCGTACGCCCCGTGAGAAGTTCGCCCCGGAGTTCCAGGGGGTCGTCCTGGGGGATCGTCTCCAGGAGGGTGACCGGTTCCGGCTCTGCTACCGTCAGGTCCAGGTGGACGAGTCCCCGTTCACTCCCCCGCCCCACCTCCACCAGGAGATGGGCGCCGGTGAGATCGTAGTGGGCTCCGCGGATGGGAGAATCCAGGGTGGCCACCAGTCGGGCCCTGTCCAGGTCGAAGGGTGGTTCGGCCACCATGATCCGCTCGCCGTCGGATCGATCCACGAAGTGGAGCCCATCGCCGTCGGGGCGCCACCGGAAGTCACTCCGGTCATCGCCCTCTCCGGACGGAGCGCCTTCCTGCAGGGGACGCTCCGCCAGCGTCACCACCTCGTCCCCGGTGACCCGGTCCAGGATGAGGGTCCGACGGGGAAACCCGCGCCAACTCACCAGGAAAGAGAAGGGGCGCTCCACCACGGTGGCCAGGATGTAGCGGCCGTCCGGACTCAGGGAGATGCTCTCGAACATGGCGGGAGCGCCGATGGGGCGCACGCCGTCCGGGCCGAACTCGGCCAGTTGAGCCGTGGTGAAGTGCTCGAAGAGGACCTCGTCGTGGGTGTCCTGGAGGAGGTAGGGGAAGGTCCGGGTCTGGACAGGTTCATCCTGGGTCCGCCGGATGATGGGGGCGTCCGGCACCTGGGGGCGTTCCGGTTCTGCACCTCTCTCCGCCGGGACCAGCAGGGTCAGGATGGCTCCGTCCGGGGTCCACTGAACCATGCGCGAGGGGGCTCGACCCTGCCCCGCCGAACTCGTCGCCAGCGTCGCGAGCACCCGACCGGGACCGGCCGGCCCCACCTCCTCACCGTCGGCGGTGGCGGTCCAGAGCTCCGTTCCGTTCCTCAAGTGGGCCAGGAAGGCGAGTCGGTCACCTGCCGGGGACCACATGAAGTCGCTGGCGAAGGCTTCGTCCGGAAGATCGACCTCACGGGTTTCCCCTTCCTCCAGGGAGAAGACCTGGAATCCATGGATTCCCCAGGTGTCCAGGTGCCAGAGTCTGTCCGTACCGGGCCGGAGCTCGAGCTCGGCCAGGCGGAGGGTGCGCTCACCCATCCGCTCCAGGGTGGAGAGTTCGGTCCGGAGGGGGATGAGGAAGTGGGTGCCGTCGGGGGACGGGTGGTCCAGGGTGGCGAAGTTGGTGTCCCGCTGGAGGAAGTCCTGAACTGCCGGTGGTGGGAGCGTATACCCGTCGGCGGGCTGAAACCGCTCAGGCGTCTGGATGCCGGCGGCAGTACCCGGCAGCAGGAGCAGGAGTGTCAGCGCCACGGGTAGCCCCGGGGATCGACGACGGTGGATGGATGGATCGGGGGCGGTTCGGGTTGCCATGGACTCCCTCGGCGCCGAAGCGGCGCAGCCGTGGGGCCTGGATTGCCGGGCCCCGGTATCGTGAAAGGCGGTACCGGCAGCTTGGCCCGGATCGGTGCAAAGGGCAAGACGGCAGCGGGAGGGTGCGCAGATGCCCGCGGTCATGTACCTTCCCCCCGCTCTTGGCCCCACAACCCTGAACGGCGCCCCCACTCACGGGGTGCCCAACACCCCAGAGAGGCAACAGGAGATTCCATGCGAAAGGCCAGTGTGACCGCCGCTCTCCTGGCGGTTCTCCTCATCCCCGCAGCGTGTGCGTCGGGGGGAGGACCCCAGAAGGAAGTCATCAATCCCGCAGGTGGTGAGGTGACCACCCCATTCGCCCCCATCGTGCGGACCGGAAACCTGTACTTCCTCTCCGGCGT
The DNA here is from genome assembly GCA_007121775.1 of Gemmatimonadota bacterium. Taxonomy (GTDB): domain Bacteria; phylum Gemmatimonadota; class Gemmatimonadetes; order Longimicrobiales; family Gaopeijiaceae; genus PWLA01. The sequence goes on along the minus strand of SKJY01000025.1, from coordinate 9,826 downwards.
CATCGGCCGGAGCGCCACCGGCGACATTGGCGAGGCCACCCGGCAGGCCATCGAAAGCATCCAGGGGCGACTTCAGGCGGTGGATCTGACTCTGGACGATCTGGTGAAGTGCACGGTCTTCCTGGTGGACATGGATGATTACCAGGAGATGAACCGCGTCTATTCCGAGTACTTCCCCTCCAATCCCCCGGCCCGCTCCGCCGTGGCGGTGAGGGCGCTCCCTGCGGCAGCGCAGGTGGAGATCGAATGCATTGGGGCAGGTCGTTGATCCGGAACGTGATGAGGTGACGCCGTGAGCCATGTCCGTGGGAGTGATTTCAGTGGGAAGGGTGTCGATGGAAGGGATCTTGACGGGAAGGGAGGAGAGCCGGCGCGGGGGATGAACCGGAGGCAGTTCCTCCGAACCTCCGGTGCAGGTGCAGGAGCCCTGGCGCTGGTGGGTAGCGGTGCACTCTCCGGATGCCGAGCAGTGGCGGGCCCGGCCTTGGCCACTGCACCCTCGGTGCTGGCCGGAGGGGCAGATGTGGTGGTGGTTGGGGCCGGAGCTTTCGGCGTCTGGACTGCCCTCTACCTGCAGCGGATGGGAGCCCGGGTCACCCTGGTAGACATGTGGGGGCCGGGGAATTCCCGCTCCACCTCCGGCGATGAGACCCGGGGGGTCCGGAGTTCATACGGGGGCCGCGAGCTCTGGACCGAGTGGGCCCACCGGTCCATGGACGCCTGGCGGGAGTTCGACCGGGAGTGGTCGCCCCGGATGGGTGACCCGCTCTATTACACCACGGGCGATCTGATCCTCAGGGATACGGAGGAGGGGATGATCACCGAGGTCCGGGAGACCTGGGACCAGGTGGGTGTGCCCTATGAGGTGCTCACACCGGACGAGGTTCGGACCCGCTGGCCCCAGATCCGCATCGATGGGATGGAGGTTGCCCTGTACGAGCCCGGGGCCGGGGTGGTCCGGTCCAGGGAGGCGTGCCGAAGGGTGGCCAGCATCTTCCGGCAGGAGGGAGGGGTCGTTCGCATGGCCCGGGCCGAGCCGGGAAGCAGCTCAGGCGGACGCCTGAACGCCCTGAACCTGAACGGGGAGGTCGATGCCCTGCCCGCGGACCGGTTCGTCTTCGCCCTGGGCCCCTGGTTCCCCAAGGCCTTCCCGGAGATCATGGCGGACCGCATGCGGATCACCACCATGGGCCACGTCTTCTATATGGGGACGCCGCCGGGGGACTACCGGTTCGATTACCCCAATCTCCCGTCATGGAACTTCCCCGGTGTCACCGGCTGGCCCAGCCTCCCTCCGGATCATCGGGGCTTCCGGATCCGGGCCGGGGCCAGCGCCCATCCGGATCCCGATACCTCCGTCCGGTGGATCCCGGAGGAGTTTCATGACCGCCCCTTCGATGTGCTCAGGGAGCGATTCCCGGTCATCGCCGAGCAGCCCATCGTGGAGACCCGGGCCTGCCACTATGAATCCAGCGTCAGCCGCGACTGGATCATCGACCGCCACCCGGAGCTGGACAATGTCTGGTTTGCCGGCGGCGGAAGCGCCGAGGGGTTCAAATTCGGGCCCCTCATCGGTGACCTCATCGCCTCCCGGGCGCTGGAAGACGGTCGGTTCTCGGAGTTGGACGACGAATTCCGCCTCATCGGACTGGAACCGGAGCAGGAGTAGACCCGAATGAATGCCATCCTTCTCATGGCCGTGGGGCTCGGGGCTTTCGCCCTGGGTTACGTCTTCTACTCGCGATTCATCGCGACCCGGATCTTCCGCTTGGATCCGGCCTTCGAGACACCGGCCCACGCCATGGAGGCCGGCATCGATTACGTCCCCACGAACCGGTGGGTCCTGTGGGGCCATCACTTCACCTCGGTGGCGGGGGCCGCCCCCATCGTGGGGCCCGCAATCGCAGTGATCTGGGGGTGGCTGCCGGCCTTCCTCTGGGTGGTCTTCGGGACGGTATTCTTCGCCGGGGTCCACGATGCCGGGGCACTCTGGGCCTCGGTGAGGAACCGGGGGAAGTCCATCGGAGCCCTCACCGAGTCGGTGGTGGGGGCGCGGGCGCGCTCCCTCTTCATGATCGTGATCTTCCTGCTCCTCCTCATGGTGAACGCGGTGTTCGCCATCGTCATCGCAGGGCTGTTCGTGGACTTCCCCGCCAGCGTCATTCCGGCCTGGTTCGTCATCGCCGTGGCCCTTGGGATCGGCTGGCTCCTGTACCGACGGGGGGTAGGGCTTCTCTGGCCCTCCCTGGTGGCGCTGGCGCTCCTCTACGGCTCCATGTTCGTGGGCGATGCGGTGCCCCTCTCCCTCCCCGGTGAGGTGGCCGGGCTGGGGCCGGCGGGGCAGTGGGTGATCCTGCTATTCGTCTACGCCGCCATCGCCTCCCTCCTCCCGGTTTGGGTCCTCCTGCAGCCCCGGGACTACATCAACGGACTCCAACTCTTCATCGGACTCCTCATCTTCTTCGCCGCTGTGGTCCTCTTCAACCCCACGGTGGTGGCGCCGGCGGTGAACACGGGTCTCCCTGGTGATGTGCCTCCCCTCCTCCCCCTCCTCTTCGTGACCATCGCCTGCGGGGCCATCTCCGGCTTCCACGGACTCGTGGCCTCGGGGACCACCTCCAAGCAGCTGGACAAGGAGACGGACGTGCGGTTCGTGGGGTACCTGGGGGCGGTGGGGGAGGGAGCCCTGGCGCTTGCGGCCATCCTGGCATGCACCGCCGGGTTCGCGACCCTGGTGGAGTGGGAGGCCTTCTACACCTCCTTCGCCTCAGGCGGGCTTCCCGCCTTCGTCCAGGGTGGGGGCGCCATCATCGCCGGTGGGCTCGGGCTCCCGGAGCACTTCGGGCAGACCCTCCTGGCGGTCATGGCCGTCCTCTTCGCCGCCACCACCATGGACACGGGGGTCCGGCTGCAGCGTTACATCATCCAGGAGTGGGGCGTCATCTACGACATCCGGGCGCTCAGGGACCGCTTCCTGGCCACCTTCATCGCCGTGGCGGCGTGCGTGGCCCTGGCCTTCGGCGCAGGGGGCGGAGCCGGGACCGGTGGACTCATCATCTGGCCCCTCTTCGGCACCACCAATCAGCTTCTGGCCGCCGTCACCCTTCTGGTGCTCAGTGTGATCCTCATGAAGAAGGGGCGCCGGACCATCTTCACCCTGGCGCCCTTCGCCTTCCTCATCACCATGACCATCCTGGCGCTGCTCTACCAGGCCGCCCAGTTCTGGCGGAATGAGCAGTACTTCCTCTTCTTCATGGACATCCTGATCCTGGTGGCCACCATCTGGGTGGCACTGGAGTCGCTGGGGACCCTCTTCCGCTCACGTCGGGAGGGGCCGGATGAGGAGGAAGAAAGACCGGTAGGGGCATCAGTGGGAGGCGAAAGGGCGTAGGGGCGTGGGCCGGTCCCGGGACCCTCAACCCTTGAGGACACCCAGGGGCCGGAGTCGTGCCACCGACCGGCCGATGCCGGCCCCGTCCACCACCCGGACCACATCGGCCACGTCCTTGTAGGCTTCCGGCACCTCCTCGGCGATGGTGGCGCCGGAGGTGGCCCGCACCTCGATCCCCTCCCGTGCAAACTCCTCACGGAGATTGCGGCCCCGGGTGTCGCGCTTGGATTGGCGTCGACTCTTCCGGCGGCCGGCACCGTGGCAGGTGGAGCCGAAGGTCTCCGCGTACCCGCCCTCGGTCCCCACCAGAACGTAGGAGTAGCGCCCCATGTCGCCGGGGATGAAGACCGGTTGTCCCAACTCACGGTACGCCGCCGGAAGGTCGGGGTGGCCCGGGGGGAAGGCGCGGGTGGCGCCCTTCCGGTGCACCCATAGATCCCGCTCCCGTCCGTCCACCCGGTGGCGCTCCAGTTTGGCGTTGTTGTGGGCCACGTCGTAGACCAGATCCATTGCCAGCTCGTCCAGAGACCGCTGGAAGACGGCCTGGAAGCTCTCCCTGACCCGGTGCCCCATCATCTGCCGGTTGGCGAAGGCATAGTTCGCCGCCGCCCGCATGGCGCCGATGTAGCGACCGCCCTCCTCCGATCGGACCGGTGCGCAGGCCAGTTGGCGGTCCGGGAGATGGATGTCGTAGCGTTTCACCGCCCGCATCATCACGTCCAGGTAGTCGTCGCAGACCTGGTAGCCGAGCCCCCTGGAGCCTGAGTGGATGAAGACGGTGACGGTGCCCTCTCCGAGGCCCAGCACGCTGGCTGCCTCGGGATCCAGGACCCGGTCCACGAAGCCCACCTCGATGAAGTGGTTTCCACTCCCGACGGTGCCCACCTGGTCCCGGCCCCGCTTGACGGCGCGCTCACTCACCTGGTCCGGGTCGGCCCCTTCCAGGGTCCCGCCGTCCTCAATCCGGTCCAGGTCCCCGGCGGTTCCGTACCCCTCCTCCACCACCCACCGGGCGCCCTTCTCCAGAATCCCGCGGACATCCCCGTCCGAGAGGACGAAGCGCTTGTATCCCCGGCCGACCCCCGAGGGGATTCGCCGGAAGAGATCGTCCATGAGGGCGGCGAGGTGCGGGCGGAGCTGATCCACCGTGAGCCCCGAGCGGTGGAGGCGCACGCCGCAGTTGATGTCGTAGCCCACACCGCCCGGCGAGATCACCCCCCCTTCGTCAGGATCGAAGGCGGCCACGCCGCCAATGGGGAACCCGTACCCCCAGTGGATGTCGGGCATCCCGATGGAGTGACCAACGATCCCCGGGAGGGTAGCCACATTGGCCACCTGGGTGACGGATTCGTCTCCCCGGATGTCCCGGATCAGGACGTCATCGGCGAAGATGAGGCCGTCGACCCGCATCCGGCCTTCCCGGGGGACGCGCCAGCGATACTCATCGATCTTCTGGAGTTTCAGGCTCATGGATTCGGCAGGTTGGGGAAAGATCAGGGGTGGTCTCGCCGGTCCACATGTTTCAAGCTAACCAATGTGACCCTGATCACGACCCGGTAACCACACAGACCCATGACCCTCCCCTCCGGTACGCCGAGTCTCCCCATCGACCCCCTCCTCCCCCGCTTGGTGGAGACGCTGGGGGCGGAGGGTGCAGCCGTGCTGGTGGCGCCTCCAGGGGCGGGGAAGACCACCCGGGTACCTCTCGCACTTCTGGGGGCTTCCTGGTTGGGCGGGCAACGGATCCTGGTACTGGAGCCCCGGCGTCTCGCGGCCCGGGCCGCTGCCCGACGCATGGCGGGGCTCCTGGATGGGGAGCGGGTGGGTGGGGTGGTGGGGTACCGGGTGCGCCTGGACTCCCAGGTGAGTCCGCGCACCCGTGTTGAGGTGGTGACGGAGGGGATCCTCACCCGTATGCTCCAGTCCGACCCGGCTCTGGACGGGGTGGGGGCGGTGGTATTCGATGAGTTCCACGAGCGATCCCTCCACGCCGATGTGGGCCTGGCGCTGACGCTGCAGGCCCGAAGCCTCTTCCGACCGGACCTAAGGGTCCTGGTCATGTCCGCCACCCTGGATCCCGGCCCGGTAGCCGAGCTCCTGGGAGCCTCGGTTCTGGAGAGTGAGGGTCGGCAGTTCCCCGTGGAGACCCGGTGGCGGGACCGGCCGGTGACGGGCCGGATCGAAGGGGCGGCGGCCCGTGCTGTTCAAGGGGCGCTGGATGACCAGGAGGGGGACGTTCTGGTCTTCCTTCCGGGGGTGGGAGAGATCCGCCGTACCAGGGAGCACCTCCGGGAGCGTGGGCTGCCGCCGGGGGTGGAGGTCCTGGAGCTCCACGGAAGCCTGCCGGCGGCGGAGCAGGATCGGGCGGTAACCCCGAGCCCTAGTCGAAGGAAGGTGGTCCTGGCCACCTCCATCGCCGAGACGTCCCTGACCATGGAAGGTGTGCGGGTCGTGGTGGACGCCGGGCTCATGCGGGTTCCCCGATTCGACCCCGGGACCGGAATGAGCCGCCTGGAGACCATACGGGTCACCCGGGACAGCGCCGATCAGCGGAGGGGTCGGGCCGGCCGCACCGCACCCGGCGTCTGCTACCGGCTCTGGACCCGTGGAGAGGATCGGGGGCTGGTCCCCCGTAGAAGCCCGGAGATCGTGGACGCGGATCTGGCGCCCCTGGCGCTGGACCTGGCCCTGTGGGGTGCGACCCCTGAGGAACTCATCTGGCTCGATCCCCCTCCGGAGGCGGCGTACCGCCGGGCCTTGGAGCTTCTGGAAGATCTGGGACTGGTGGATGGGGATGGGGGCGTAACCGCCATGGGTCGGGAGGTTGCCCGGCTGGGCGTCCACCCTCGCCTGGGGCGGATGCTCACGGCCCGGTGGGTGGACGAGGTGGGCGGGGAGGTTGGTGAGGTGGGAGAGGGGATTGTCCAGGAGCTGGACCCCAGTGGGGCGAGATTGGCCTCGGAGCTGGCGGCTCTTCTCTCGGATCGGGATCTGCTCATGGGGCCGGATCGAGCCCCCGATGTGGACGTGCGGCTCCGCCTCGAGGCGCTCCGGAGCGGGCGGAGCCCCATCCCCGGCCACCGGGTGCATCGCGGCGGATTGGCCCGGGCACGGAAGGAGGCCCGGCATCACCTGCGCCGAGTGGCCGGCCGGGACGTCGGGAATCGGGGTGGCGGAGGCCGGGATGTCCAGTGGCAGGACGCATCACGGGGTCAGGACCGGCGGTCCGTCCCCGGCACCGCTGGGGCCATCGATCTGGATGAGGTCGGGCGCCTCCTGGCTCTGGCCTATCCGGACCGGATCGCCCGGCGCAGGGAAGATGGCCAGGCCCGCTTCCTTCTCCGGTCGGGGACCGGCATCTGGATCCCTCCCGAGGACCCCCTCGGGTCGGCGCAGTGGATCGTGGCGCCCGGGCTCGACGGCCGGGGAAGGGAGGCACGGGTCACGCTGGCGGCCCCTCTCGAGGAGGATGACGTTCGGACGCTCTTCTCCGGTCGGATCCGCAGAACCGAAGAGATCGCCTGGGACGAGCGGGAGGGACGGGTTGTGGCCCGTTGGGTCAACCGACTGGGTGCCATCGAGTTGGCCACCGGGCGGATGGGCGACCCCGATCCGGAGGCGGTGGGTCAGGCTCTGGTGGAGGGGATCCGGTCAGGTGGTCCGCACCGTATCCCCTGGGACCGGGAGGGGGCGGAGCTTCGGGCCCGTCTTGAGTTCCTCCACAGACTTGATCCGGAAACCTGGCCAGTGGCGTCGGAGTCGGCGCTCCTGGAGACGCTGGAGGCGTGGCTGCTCCCCTTCGTGTCCGGGGTGACGGCGCCGGAGCGCATTTCCCCAGGCACTCTCCGGGAAGGGCTCCTGTCCAGGGTGGCATGGGACCGGCGCGCCCAGGTCGAGACCCTGGCTCCCTCACATCTGGAGGTGCCCAGCGGCTCCCGGATCCGGCTGGACTACTCGGATCCGGAAGCGCCGGCGCTGGCCGTCCGTCTCCAAGAGGTCTTCGGCCTGGAGGCCACGCCCCGGATCGGAGGAGGTCGGGTGCCGGTGACCTTCCACCTGCTCTCGCCCGCCATGCGACCGGTGCAGGTCACCAGGGACCTGGCCAGCTTCTGGGATCGGGGCTATTTCGAAGTTCGGAAGGACCTGCGGGGACGCTACCCGAAACACTACTGGCCGGAGGATCCCCGGACGGCCACCCCCACCCGGCGCACCCGCCCTCGTTGAGAGCGCGCAGGCTCAGTTGGAGAGAGGCTCGAGACGCATGTGGAGCCGGCGACCCTCGATCTTCCTGGAGCGCTGTTCCACCGAGGCCAGGTCTTCCGTGGCCTCCTGCACCCGATCCAGCATGGCCTCACCCACCTCGGGCCGGCGGAGTTCCCGACCCCGGTACCGGAGCACGACCCGGACGATGTTGCCGTCCTCCAGGAAGCGGCGAGCCCGCTTGATCTTGGTCTCGAAGTCGTGGTCTTCCGTCACAGGGCGGAGCTGAACCTCTTTGATCTCCACCGTATTCTGGTTGCGGCGGGCCTCCTGGGCCTGCTTCTGCTGTTCATACTGGTATTTTCCCCAATCCATCACCTTCACCACCGGGGGACGGGCCTGGGGAGCTACCTCCACCAGGTCCAGTTCCAACTCCTTGGCCCGGTCCTGAGCGGTCTGGAGGGAGACGACACCCACCTGTTCTCCATCGGCGTCGATGAGACGTACGGGGCTGATGCGAATCTGATCGTTGACTCGGTTCGTTCTGGAAATCTCAGATACCTCCTCGAAAGGATTGAAATGACGACGGGAGCGTGGCCGCCGAAGCTACCGACCCTCGTGCTCCGCACACCGGAGAGGCTTGGGATCGCGCAACGTCCGGGGGACGTACTTCGGGAGACACTACTCCATTTGGAAGGGAACACCAGGATCCCATGAGGTCAAATGGCCGGGGGAGCCGCCAGGACGTCCAGGAAGTGTTCCCCGTAGCGCTGGAGCTTCGCCGGTCCCACCCCTGGTACCTCCAGCAGCTGGGAGGGTGTGGCCGGGCGGCGGCGAGCCATCTCCCTCAGGACCGCGTCGTTGAAGACGATGTAGGCGGGCACCCCCTGCTCCCTGGCCAACTCCATACGGAGGGCACGAAGGCGCTGGAAGAGCGCCTCGTCAGCGGGATCGAGCTCATCGGTCGGCCCCTCCGCTCCACCCCCTCCGGCACCGGCCAAACGCCCGCCCCGCACTCCCCTCTCTCCCCGGGACGTTCCCTTGCCCGCTCGGGTCCGCCCCCGGGAAGACGCCACCCGCTCCTCCACCGACTGGCCAAGACAGAGATCGCACGATTCGCCGCAGTCGTCCATCTCCTCATCGAAGTGGGCCAGAATGGCCCGATGTCGGCACATCCCTCCCTCTACCAAGCGGAAGAGCTTCACCGTGGCCTCGGCCTTCTCCCGACGGAGTTCCGGGTCCTCGATCTCGTCCAGGAACCGCTCGTGCATCTTCACATCGGCCCAGGAGTGGAAGAGTACGCAGTCGCTTGGCAGGCCGTCGCGACCGGCCCGGCCCATCTCCTGGTACCAGGACTCCACATCCTTGGGCATGTCCCGGTGGATGACGAAGCGAACGTCCGGCTTATCGATCCCCATCCCGAAGGCGATGGTGGCCACCACCACATCCACCTCGTCGTGCTGGAAGGCCTCCTGTGCTCGGCTCCTCTCCTCTGCCGGAAGACCGGCGTGGTAGGGCAGAGCCCGGATTCCCCGCTCTTGGAGGAAGCGGGCTGTGCTTTCCACCCCCCGCCGGGAGAGGCAGTAGACAATCCCACTCTCCCCCTCCCATTCCCGGATCAGGGAGAGGATCTCCCGGCGGGTGTTCCCCGAGCCCTTCTTCCGGCATCCGATGCGGAGGTTCGGACGGAAGAAGGACCCCTTGTAGCCGGCGGGTTTGCGCATACCCAGTTGGCGCAGAATGTCCCGGGCTACCGGGCGGGTAGCTGTGGCGGTCAGAGCCAGGACCGGGACGCCCAGGTCGTCCCGGAGTGCCCGAAGTTGCCGGTAGGAGGGACGGAAATCGTGTCCCCACTGACTGATGCAGTGGGCCTCATCCACCACGAGCAGTGAGATGGGACACCCCACAATGAACTCGCGCAGCCCGCCATCCAGCGCCTCCGGAGCCAGGAAGGCGATCTCCAACTCTCCCCGGCGGAGGCGGGTGAGGCGGTCCCGACGCTCCTCGAAGTCCAGGGTGCTGTTGATCTCAGCCGCCTGGAACCCATGGGCCAGGAGACTGTCCACCTGATCCTTCATGAGGCTGATGAGGGGTGAGACCACCAGGACCGATCCAGATAGGATCCGGGCCGGGATCTGATAGGTCAGCGACTTCCCGGCCCCGGTGGGCATGAGGGCGATGCAGTCCCGACCCTCCAGGACCGCGTCGATGACCTCTCGCTGCCCGGCCCGGAAT
>SKJY01000009.1 GCA_007121775.1 Gemmatimonadota bacterium | reverse complement strand
CCTCCTCCCGGTCGTGCTCCTCCTGGGGTGGGGCGCCTCCACCGGTCTCCAGGCCCAGATCGGCCTCGAACCCTTCCGTCCGTACGCCGAATGGCGAACGGTTGAGACGGAGCACTTCCGCGTCCATTACCCTACCGAGGCGGAGGCATGGATTCTACCCATCGTGGAGCGCATGGAGAGCATGCACCGGGAGGTGGCCCAAGAGGTGGGACACGCTCCACGGCGAAAGACCACGGTTCTGGTGGCGGACCCGACGAACCAGGCCAACGGGTACGCCATCTCCCTCCTGGATTATCCCACTACCACCCTCTGGCCCACGCCACCAGGACCCCGAAGTGGGATCGGGGATCACCGGGGGTGGGGCGAACTCCTCTTCGTCCACGAATACGCACATCTGGCCCATCTCACCATCCCTTCCCGGAACCTGAGGGAGTCCCTGGTCTGGAATCTGATTCCGGTGCGCCTGGGCCCCGTGTCCCGGCGGACTCCCCGGTGGATGGTGGAAGGGTACGCCACCTGGATCGAGGGACGCCTCACCGGGGCCGGCCGTCCCCACGGCGCAGCCCTCCCTTCGTTCCTCCGCCTTCGGGCCCTGGAAGGGAGGCTCCCCAGCTACCGGGAGATGTCCGGCGCCGATGGCTACCAGGATATGGCGTCCGCCTACCTTGCAGGGGCGGCGTTCGTCGAATGGTTGGTGGAGCGGGAGGGGGAAGATAGTCTCCGGCACCTCTGGCGCCGCCTCTCGGCCCGAGAGGTGCGGTCCTTCGAGGAGGCCTTCCGCGGAGTGTACGGGAGGCCCCCGGCGGAGCTTTACGGGCTCTTCACGGTGGATCTGGCAGAAGGGGCGCTGGCGTCCCGGGATCTGCTGGAGGAAGCCGGGCTCCACGAGGGTGAGCTGATCTTTCTCCGACGCTGGCACACCGGGGATCCGGCCCTCTCCCCGGATGGTGAGCGGGTGGCCCTTGAGATCCACCGCCAGGGAGAGCCCTCCGCCCTGGTGGTGTTCAGTACCGAGGTGAACGAGGAGGCGCTGGAGCGCCGGGCCGAGGCTCGCGAGCGACTCCTGGAGAGGGACCCGGAGGATGTGCCGGCGGTGGACCGGGAGCCGCCGCCGAGGCGGGAGCTGGCCCGGCTCTCGGCCCGGGACGGCCGATCCTTCACCGAACCCCGCTTCCTCCCGAATGGCGAGGGACTTCTGGTAGTGCGGTGGGAGCCCCTGGGCGACGGTAATCTCCGGCCGGATCTCCATCTCTGGAACCCGGAGTCCGGGGAGGTGCGGCGGGTGACCCGGGGGGCGGCGGTGCGCTCCGCCGATCCGGCTCCTGACGGGGAACGAGCGGTGGGGGTGCGGTGCCAATGGGGGAGCTGCGACCTGGTGCTGGTGACGCTGGCCTCGGGTGCGGTGGAGACCCTGCTCCCGGGAGCGCCGGACCTCACCTTCCACCGGCCCCGCTGGCTCCCGGGCCGGGAGGCGGTGGTGGTGGCGGTGCAGGAGGAAGGACGCTGGCGGGTGGCTCGGGTCGATCTGCCGGCCCCAGGGAGCGGAGGCGTGCCCACTCTCCGCTGGTTGGATCCAGACGACGGGGCCAACCGTTACGACCCGGCGCCCATGCCAGGGGGTGAGGGGGTGCTGGTGGTATCGGAGTTGGGCGGGGTCCCTAATCTGGAGGTGCTGGCCCTGGGAGACGGCACCGCCGGGGTCCAGGCCCTTACCGGGGTCCAGGTACCTGTTGGGGCCACTCCCGCCGAGGCTCACACCCTCACCCGGGTGATGGGGGCGGCCTTCGCCCCTGAGCCAGATCCAACGGGTGGGCACGTCTGGTTCCTGAATTACCACAGCCGGGGGCTGGATGTGCGGCGCATTGATCTGACCGGGGAGGTGGCCCGCCAGGTGGTGACACTGGATCCGGGGCTCTGGCCTGTGGCCCCCAGGGGCCCGGACCGGCCGCCTCCCACCTTCGAGGCGGAGGCTATCCCTGACCCCACCGGCTATGGGCGAGGTCCCACCCGTGTGAATCTGCTGGGTGTGGGAGGCCGGGACGCCGGCGGGGCCCACGGCGGCGCGGCGCTCTTCCTGGGGGACCCGGTGGGCCGGTGGAGCCTGGTGGGGCAGGTGCGCCTGGGTGACCGGGGTAGTTGGACTGGGGCCGGCGCATCGCTGGCGGTGCGCGGCACGCGCCCCACCCTCCTGGCGGAGGGCTTCAGCGTCCGTCAGGACGCAGCCTCGGGCCCCGGTGCCGATCTTCATTTGGATGGCGGCACGCTGGGAGTAGCCTTTGAGCATATGGCCGGGCCCGCCCGGTACACCTTTCGTGCGCTGGGCTCGGGTGGGCGGGTGACGGCGGGAGGGGTGGCCGGAGCGGGTGGGGGTGCCGGAGCAGGAGGAGGGACCGGAGCGGGAGGGGATGCCAGCCCTGAGGCACCTCCCGGATCCGGGGCAGAGTCGGCATCAACGAGTCGCCTCCTGGCGGCGGTGGAGACCCGGGCGGAGGCGGGACTCGGCCGGGGTGGGCTGCGTGTGGCCCCGATGCTCCACCTTCAGGTGACCGGTGGCCGGACCGGAAGTGAGGCCTGGAGTCGTCTTCTCACCCGGAGTGGGCTCCGTGTCGGGATCGGCCCCCTCTCCCTCTCCGGTGAGGCCATCTACGGGCGCCTGGACGGCGGGCCCGGCTTCGAGTGGTTCCGGGTGGGGGGCGGCGAGGTGGGGCTGGCGGATCCCGCTGTGCTCCCGCAGGTGCTGGCGGTGCCGGCGGCTCCCCCGGGCCTCCTGGTGGGGGATCGCCTGGCCATGGGACGGATCGCCCTGGGCTCCGCCGGGCTGACTCCCTTCGTCCAGGCCATCTCCCTGGATGGGCGCCGGAGCGACTGGTGGCGGCTGGTGGGGGTCGAGCAGCGGCTCGACCTCCCGGCGGCGCCCCAACTGGCGCTCCCTGGGATGGAGCTGACACTAGGGGTGGCCCACACCCTGGACGACCCTTTCCTGAACCGGACCCGGGGGTGGATTGGCCTAACCGTGCGGCCCTGAGTCGGGACTTGCGGACTCTTCCGGAGGATTACCGGACCTGTGGTTTCGTGTGCTAGGACCCATCCTCCCGCCTGGCCTTGAGGGCCGTGTATGCCGCCCCCTCGCGCTTGTTCGTGGACGGTGTTGGAAGGGCAGGCCTGGCTTCAGAGGTACCGCCACAGGGGCACCTCCCCACAACAGCATCCACGAACAAGGGCCAGGGTCTCACCTGGGGCGTAAGTGGCGGGGTCCTGGGGGGGCGTAGGCGTCGGCGACTCGTGGATGGCGGGAAAACTCAGCCGGCGGCGACTCGTGGATGGCGGCGACTCGTGGCCCGCCCTGGGTCAGCACCCGGACTGCTCCCCCTCACTGCCAGCGGAAGATCCGCAGCGCAACCACGAAGGGGATTACCGTCCAAGCGGCCAGGATCGCCAGTTCGGTGCCGGCCTGGTAGAGAGGGAGGCCGTCGTTGTAGACGTGCCTGAGAGCGTCGTTCAGCGCCGTAAGGGGGAGGAGCGCGACCAGGGGCTGAACCGAATCCGGGAACCGGGACGGGGAGAAGAATACCCCTGAGAGCACCACCATGGGCATGACCAGGACGTTTATGAGCCCACTCACCGCCTCTGTGGTACGCACCCGGGAACATACGAGGAGCCCAAGGCCGGAGAAGCAGGCGGCGCCCAGGAACACCACGACCGTCAGCGCCACGACGCTCCCCTCGAGCTGGACGTCGAACAGCCACCAGGCCAGGAGCACCAGGACGGGCACCTCCACGATGAGAAAGAAGAAGCGGGCCAGGATCTGTGCCAGGAGGAAGTGGCCCCGGGGCATGGGGGTGGCCACAAGGCGCTTGAGTTGCCGGTTCTGCCGGCTCTGGGTGATGTAGAAGCCCACCCCCCAAAGCCCGGTACTCATGAGGTTGAAGCCGATGATCCCCGGGATGAGCCAGTCAATGTAGCGCTGCCCCCGCTGCTCCACCTCTCGCACCGACACTGTCACGGGCCGGGGGGCGCCGGCTCCCTCCTGGAGGGCCTGATCCACCAGGATCCGGGCGGTTCGCCCCTCGGCTCGGGCAGGGTCAACCTGGATCTCCACGGAGGAGGTGGCGTTGTCGGCGGCTCCCCGGCTCCTCACCACTGCCGCCACCTCACCGCGTCGGAGGGCGTCCACCGCCTCCCCCTCCGTGAGGATGCGCACCCGCAGGTCGTCTCGTGCCTCCAGGGCCAGGGTCTGGGCCGGTGCGTCCGGGCCGTCCACCACAGCCACCTCCGCCTGCTCCGGGGTCGGATCTGCGAAGGCGAGACCGATCCCCACCGCCAGGAGGATGGGGAAGGCGAAGACCCAGAAGATGATCTCCGGCTCCCTCAGCATGACCCGGACCCGAATCAGGGTGAGTTGCATCAGCGAACGCAGGTCAGTCATCACGGAGCTGCCTCCCGGTTCGGGCCAGGAACACGTCGTCCAGGGTGGCTCGGTGGGTGTGGAGGGAAGTGAGCTCACCGCCCCGTTCCGCCATTCGTGTCACCAGGGCCGGGAGGGTGCGGTGCAACTCTCGGCAGGTGAGGAGGCGGGTATCACCCCGGCTCCGGACCATCTGCACCCCGGGCAGGCTCGCCAGCTCCTCTTCCGGCACCGGGTTGGAGGGCTCGAACTCGATGACGTGGGCTCCCCCCAACCCCCGGATCAGCTCAGCGGGGCTCCCCTCTTCCAGGATCCTTCCCCGATCCATGATCCCCACCCGATCGGCGAGACGCTCCGCCTCATCCATGAAGTGGGTGGTGAGAAGGATGGTGCCTCCGGCTTCCCGGAACGACTCCACAATCTCCCAGAGGGCCCGGCGGGATTGGGGGTCCAGGCCGGTGGTGGGTTCATCGAGGAAGAGGAGTTCCGGGTTGCCGGCCAGGGCGCACGCCACCGACAGGCGCTGCCGCTGACCTCCCGAGAGATCCCGGACGTAGCTGCGACGCTTCTCCTGGAGCTGGACATGGTCCAGCAGTTCCTCCACCGAGGGGCCTGACGGATAGAAGGAGCGGAAGAGCCGCAGCGTCTCATCCACCCGGACCTTCTCGGTGAAGCGGGTCTCCTGTAGCTGGATCCCCAGGCGGCGTCGGAGGGCCTTGCCCTGTTGGCCCCAGGTCATTCCCAGGACCCGCACCTCACCGTCGTCGGCTCGGGTGAGCCCCTCCAGGACCTCCACCGTGGTGGTCTTTCCGGCACCGTTGGGACCAAGGAGTCCGTAGCACTCCCCACGCCTCACCTCAAGGTCCAGCCCCTGCACAGCGTGGACGTCGCCGTAGCGCTTATGGAGCCCCCGGACGAGGATGGCGGGTTCGGCTCCGCCGGGGCCGGGCGGTTCCCCGTCTCCGGAGTGCCAGACCTCGCCGTCGCCAGGGCGCCGGGACTGGTCGTCCCCAGGTCGGGGCGGTTCAGTGGAGCTTCGGAGGGGTGAAGCCACGATGGGGTTCCCCATTCGGTTCGGGAAGGGCAACTTCCCGGGTGGATGGCGTCGGGGACCGGCTCCCCCGGCAGGACCGTCCACCGGGGCCGGACGCGCCCCGGATCCCGCACTTCCGGCCCGAGCCGTCACTTGGAGGAAGACCCGCCATGATCGTCACCACCCGGCAGCTCTACGAGGTAGCGTACGGCAAGTTCGCCATCGGCGCCTACAACATCAACAACATGGAGCAGGCCAAGGGGCTCTTCGAGGGGCATGCCCGGGCCGAGGCTCCCTTCATCATCCAACTCTCCCGGGGCGCCCGGAAGTATGCAGGCGTCCGGATGCTCGAGGCCATCCTCCGGGCCGCAGAGGAGGAGTATCCGGAGGCCATTTTCGCCGTTCATCTGGATCACGGTGATGAGGAGACGTGCTACGACGCCATTGCCTCCGGGTTCTACAGTTCGGTCATGATCGATGCCTCCCACGAGCCCTTCGAGGACAATGTGGCCATCACCCGCCGGGTGGTAGAACGGGCCCACGCAGCAGGGGTCAGTGTGGAGGCGGAGCTCGGTATGCTCGGTGGTGTGGAAGAGGACATCGAGGTTGACGAGAAGCACGCCCAGCTCACCGATCCGGAAGAGGCCGAGGCCT
>SKJY01000027.1 GCA_007121775.1 Gemmatimonadota bacterium | reverse complement strand
TCTCCGACGGGTTGACGAATACCGGAAAATACACCGATATTATGCGGCTGTTGAATAGTGCAAGGGGCGCCTCCACCGCCGCGAGGGCGGGAGGGCCCGATCGGCGGTCCGGCGTTCCGTCCGGGCCTCGCCCCTCTCCTTGCCGTCATCCAGGAGGGTAAAGCCATGGCCAAGACCGGACCCCGCGTGACCATCAAGATGGGGAGCACCGAGAGCTCCCACGTGTTCTCCACCAAGAAGAACAAGCGGAACACCCCCGCTCGCCTCGAGCTGAAGCGGTACGATCCCATCGTCCGTAAGCACGTGCTGTATCGGGAGCAGAAGTAGCGCCTGACCGAACCGGGATCGCCCTCGGTTCCCGTTGGGAGACACGCCCCCGTCGGCAATCCACCGTTCTTCGGTGGGGTGCCGGCGGGGGCCTTCTCTTTTGCCGGCCCCCTCCCGTCGGCCGGCACTCCATTCTCCTGCGCCTGACCCTCCCAGTCGATACCCATTCCAGTTCCGTGTAGCAACTCGTCGCCACCGCAGGGTCCAATCCACTGGACACTCGGGTCCGACCTCGGGGGGTCCCGCTCGGGACATGACAGCAGAAATGCCACTCCTGAATGGGTTTACGGCGACATCTCCAACCGATACACCCATGTGACACGTACGCTTGACGGGGATGGTGTCATTTTTTCTTGACATCCCCTGTCGTCAATTCTAACTTCCAATCGTCGGCGGATTCGAGGGGATCGCGCCCCTTCATGCAATCCGGCTTCTCCCAGCTCAGCAAAGAGGTGGTCCATGCGTATCGTCCTCATCCACCCCAATTACCATTCAGGCGGCGCCGAGATCGCCGGGACCTGGCCCCCATCCTGGGTCCCCTACGTGTCCGGCGCCATCAAGGAGGCGGGCGATCACGACGTCGAGTTCATCGACGCCATGACCGACCACATCGATGATGAGGCCCTGGTTCGCCGTCTGCAGGAGATGCCGACCCCGGACATCATCATGTGCACGTCCATTACCCCGGCCATCTACAAGGCGCAGAGTACGCTGAAGCTGGCCCGGCAGGTCTACCCCGACGCCCTTCTGGTCCTCGGGGGGATCCACGGGAGTTTCATGTACCAGCAGGTGTTCGGTGAGGCCCCCTGGATCGACGTGATCGTGCGGGGTGAGGGCGAACGGATCGTCCGGAACCTAGTGGCCTCGGTGCAGGAGGGGACCTTCGAAGAGGACAAGCCCCACATCAAGGGGCTCGCCTATATGAAGGACGGCCAGGTGGTGGCCACCCCCGCCGAACCCCCCATCCAGGACCTGGACTCGCTGACCCAGGACTTCGACATCCTGGACTGGTCCAAGTACATGTACATCCCCATGAACTGCCGGGTGGCGGTTCCCAACTTCGCCCGGGGGTGCCCCTTCACCTGCTCCTTCTGCTCCCAGTGGAAGTTCTGGCGGACGTACCGCACCCGGGACCCGAAGAAGTTCGTGGATGAGATCGAGTACCTGGTGAAGGAAAAGAAGATCGGCTTCTTCATCCTGGCCGACGAAGAGCCCACCATCAACCGCAAGAAGTTCGTCGCTCTCTGCGAAGAGTTGGTGGAGCGCGACCTGGGGGTCCTCTGGGGGATCAACACCCGGGTCACCGACATCCTGCGCGACGAAGAGCTCCTCCCCCTCTACCGGAAGGCCGGCCTCGTCCACGTCTCCCTGGGTACCGAGGCGGCGGCGCAGCTCAAGCTTGATCGCTTCAACAAGGAGATCAAGCTGGATCAGAGCAAGAAGGCGATCCGGCTTCTCCGCGAGCAGGGGATCATCACCGAGGCCCAGTTCATCGTGGGGCTCGAGAACGAGACCCCCGAGACGCTGGAAGAGACCTACGAGATGGCGAAGGACTGGAATCCGGATCTGGTGAACTGGAACTGCTACACGCCCTGGCCCTTCTCCGACCTCTTCGAGGAGCTGGACGACAAGGTGGAGGTCCGGGACTACTCCCGGTACAACTTCGTCACCCCCATCATCCAGCCCGATACCATGACGCGGGAAGAAGTGCTGGCCGGGGTCCTGAAGAACTACCGCCGCTTCTACACCAAGAAGTCCTTCACCGGATACCTCTGGGACAAGGAAGCCTTCCGGCGGAAGTACCTCCGGGGCTGCCTCAAGGCCTTCCTCAAGAGCACCATGGAGCGCCGCTTCTACGATCTGGGCCGCATCAAGTACTGGGGCCAGAAGAAGGTGGACTGGGGCTTTGATGAGTCCAAGATCCTCTCGAAGGACGAACTCATCCGGCGCCGCCAGCAGAAGGAAGAGGAGCCGCAGCAGATCCAGCTGGTCTACGGCCGGAACAAGAAGAAGCGGCGTCCATCGTCCGCCGAGATGCTCCCCTGCGGGGGCGGACCCACGGTAGGCGTGGATCTGGAGGCTGAACTCGAAGAGGCCCGGAAGGTCGAAGAGACAGCCGGGTCCACCTCGTGACGAAGGTGGCCCAGGAGAATGGTGCACCGGCCCGTATCGGGCCCAACGCGGTCATCCGGACCGTCCAGGAGCTGGAGGGCATCCTGGGTCGCGTGGATACGGAGCGTCTGCTCCGTCGGTTCGGGTTGGAGCATCTTCTCGACGTGAAGCCCGACGGGATGCGCCCGGAGGAGGAATTCCTCCAGTTGGTCCGGGCCGTCACCGAATCCTTGCCTCCGGAGACGGCTCGTGCCGTCCTGTTGTCGGCGGGACGGAGCACCGGTTCCTACGTCCTGGAAAACCGGATCCCCGGTGTTTTCCGAAAGTTGGCCCCCGTGCTGCCCAGGAGCGTGCGCCTCCGCCTCCTCCTCTCTGCCTTCCAGCGCCACGCCTGGACCTTTGCCGGGAGTGGACGCTTCGAGGTGGAGCCCGGTTCACCGGCACGCATGCGCCTGGAGCTGGCCCCGGAGGCCCGGAACCTTCCATCGCGGATTCCACTCATAGCATATTACACCGGGTCGTTCGAGGTCCTCCTCCGGGGCGTTGTGGCGTCGGAGGTGGCGCTGGAGGGTCCGCCGGAGCGGGACGGCGGACCGCCGGATCGGTTTGAGATGACCATCCACCCGGAGGGCCTCCCCCAGCCCTGCTTCTTCCGCGACCGTGCCCCTCGCCGAAATGGAGCCAACCATGGAGCCCATTGAAGCCGGACGACGCCTGACCTCCGAGGTGGTGGACCGGTACGCCCGGCCCGGGCCCCGGTACACCAGCTATCCGCCCATCCCGTTCTGGGATCCGGAGGTGGGGGAGGAGGACTACCGCGCCGCCCTGGCCAGGGCCGGTGAGGCGAAGGATGAGCCCCTGGCCATCTACGTCCACCTTCCCTTCTGTGCGGCTCGCTGCGCCTACTGCGGGTGCAACGCCACCGTGACGAATCGGGAGGATGTGGTGGATGTGTACCTGGACCGGGTGGTCCGGGAGATCGAGATGGTGGAAGGGCTTGTGGGGCGGGGCCGGGCCATCAGCCAGCTCCACCTGGGGGGAGGGACCCCGAATTTCCTCACCAACGCCCAGATGGCGCGGCTGTGGGAACGGCTCGATGAGGCCTTCGACCTCTCGGCGGCGAACGAACGCTCGCTGGAGATCGATCCCCGCATCGCCACCCCGGAGCAGGTCACCTTCTATCGGGGTCTGGGCTTCGACCGGATCAGTCTGGGCGTTCAGGATGTGGACCCGAGGGTCCAGGAGGCCATCGGCCGGGTCCAGCCCGAGTCCCTGACCCGTCGCATCTACGCCGCCGCTCGGGAGGCTGGATTCGGCAGCGTCAACCTGGATCTGGTCTACGGGCTCCCCTTCCAGACCCCGGAGGTCTTCAACCGGACGCTGGATGTGATGGTGGAGCTCCGTCCGGACCGGCTGGCGTGCTTCTCCTACGCCCATCTTCCCCATCTGCGGCCAAACCAGAAGCAGGTGGACGCCTCGGGCCTTCCCGAGACACCCTGGGAGAAGATGAAGCTCTTCCGCCTGGCGGTGGAGCGGCTCACCGAGGCCGGGTGGACCTGGGTCGGTATGGACCACTTCGCCCTGGATGAGGACGAGATGGCCCGGGCCCTCCGGGAACGGCGCCTGCACCGGAACTTCATGGGCTACGTTGAGCGTCCAACGCCCCACTTGGTGGCCTTCGGGTGCTCCGGGATCGGCGAGGTGGCCGGACTCCAAGCCCAGACCGAGGTGAAGCTCGGGCGCTATCAGAAGTCGCTGGACGCCGGAAGCTTCCCCATCGTCCGGGGGCATCGCCTCACCGATGACGATCGGCGCCGGCGAAAGGCCATCTACCACCTCCTGTGCAACCTGGAACTCCCGGCTCGCCTCTTGGACGCTTCGGTGGGCGAGAATGGTGAGCACCTCCCTGCGCTGGATGAGTCCCGGGAGGGGCTGGATCGCTGTGTCCGGGAGGGGCTTCTGGAGGTGGCGGGTGAGGGGTACCGGGTCACCGGGCTCGGACGCTGGTTCCTCCGGAACGTGTGCATGGAGCTGGACGCCTACCTGCCCCGCACAGCCGAGCCCCGGGTGGATGGCCCGTCACCGCGGCGCTTCTCCATGACGGTGTGACCGGCGGGGGACCGTGTCCCCCGAAAACCGGATCCTTTCCGGCCCCTGTGGGTCTTCTTCAGATCGGGCGGGCTCTCTCGCGAGGGTCCGCCCGATGGGCGTTTTCGTACTCCCCTGATGCCCCCCACCGTTCTCCCCATGTACACTCTGCTGGAGCGGGCCGCCGAGTTCCTGGAACTGTGCGCCCGGGAGTTGGACCGTCCACAGGATCCTTCCCGCTGGGACCAGGTGCGTAGGGAGGTGGAGCACCGGGGCACCTACACCCACACCTTCGAGGAGCTTCAGGTGGGAGGAAGGGTGGCCTGGCGCAACAGCACCCGATGTATCGGCCGCCTCCACTGGCCGTCGCTGGTGGTTCGGGACCACCGGAATCTCCACCGCCCTGGCGAGATCTTCCGGGCGCTGATGGATCACCTTCGCTTCGCCACCAACCAGGGCCGGATCCGCTCCACCCTCTCCATCTTCCCGCCGGCCGACCCACTTACGGGTCGGGCCCCCCGCATCTGGAACGGCAAGCTGGTCCGGTACGCCGGTTACCCCGACGGACCCGGCGACCCGGAGGAGATCCCCTTCACCCGGATCTGCCGGGAGCTGGGATGGAGGCCGGAGGGGAAGCCAGGCGAATTCGACCTCCTTCCGGTGGTCATCCAGGGAGCGGGCGACGGCGAAGGCGTCCCGGGCGGCGGAGGGGGAGGTGAGGAGCCTCAGTGGTTCCAACTCCCCCGGAAGGAGGTTCTGGAGGTGGAGATTCGCCACCCCCGTCTTCCCTTCATGGGTGAGATGGGGCTGCGCTGGTACGCAGTGCCGGTGATCACCGACATGGTCCTTGAACTGGGTGGGATCGAATACCCCTGCGCTCCGTTCAACGGTTGGTTCATGGGAACGGAGATCGGTGCCCGGAATCTCTCGGATCCGGACCGCTACGATCTGCTCCCACGAGTCGCCCTGGGGATGGGGTTGGATCCGGAGGAGCGGACCGGTCTCTGGCGGGATCGGGCCATGCTGGAGTTGAACGAGGCCGTCCTACACTCGTTCCGAGAAGACGGGGTCACGGTGGTGGACCACCATACGGCGTCACGCCAGTGGGAGGCCTTCGCGGCCCGGGAACGGAACGCCGGGCGCCCGGTCTACGGCGACTGGTCCTGGCTCGTCCCGCCTCTTTCCGGCTCCACCTCGTCCGTCTTCCATACGGAAATGGAAAATCGGGTATTGAGCCCCAACTTCTACTACCAGGACCCGCCCTGGCGGGAAGACGGCGGGGAAGCGCTTCACGCCTGTCCCTTCCACATCCGGTCCAGAAGAGAAGAAGGCGCCCCCGCCTGACCCCCTCAGGTCAGGCCGAACGCTCCCGTCGGTCGGCGGGGACCCGGCGTGGAGAGACATCAAGGGGAACGCCGCCGGAACCCTCCTGGGCGCCCTCCGCCGGGATCACGATGCGCCGGAGCGAGCGGATGAAGGCTGGGTGGTCCTTCACCGCAGGCACCCGCACCAACTCCTTCCCCCCGGCTTCCAGGAAGGTCTCCCGGGCCTCCTCGCCGATCTCCTCGATGGTCTC
>SKJY01000330.1 GCA_007121775.1 Gemmatimonadota bacterium | reverse complement strand
GGCGCGGAAGAGCTCGCCCGAGACCTTCAGTCCCAGGTTGTCTGTGAGGAGGTGGGAGGTGCGGAAGGCTCCGGCAAGGAGGCTCTGCTCACCACCCATGACACTCACCGTTGTCCCCTGATCCCGCAGCGGTGACTTGGTGAGGATGTGAAGGACGCCGTTGGCCGTGTTGGGCCCATAGAGGGCCGAGCCAGGACCCAGCACCACCTCCATCCGCTCGATGTCGTCATCGATGGTGGGGATGAAGTTGAGCACATTGACCCGAAGCGAGGGCACCCCGGCGATACGATTGTCCGTCAAGGTATGGAGGGCGCCGGAGAAGATATTGTTGAAGCCCCGGACCACCACGTTGGTGGACTGGACCCCCTGCTGGATCACATCCACAGCCGGGAGGCTCCGGAGGTGATCCACCGGGGTGGTAGAGGGTCGGTCGCCGATGATGTCTTCGGTGATCACCTCCACACGAGCAGGCGCGGTGAGGGCTTTCTCGGCCTCCCGGCCCACCGAGACCACCACGGCGTCGAGCTGGAACGCCTGGGTGCGGAGTCTGACTTCAGTCCGAGCCACTCCGTCGGCCACCACGGTGATCCCCTCAACCCGCTCGGTGGCGTAGCCAACGCTGGAGACCTCCACCCGGTAGACCCCTGGAGCCACATTGGCCCGGTAGATCCCGTCCCGGTTGGTGAGGCCCGTGGCCACGGTCCGACCGGCCTCGTTCTCGATGCTGACGAAGGCGGCGGCGCGGGGTGCTCCGTCATCCACGGAGACCACTCGGGTCTCCAGGGTTCCCTGCTGAGCGGCCACAGCCGAGGGCAGTAGGAGGAGGAGCGTGGCGGTGAGGGCCAAGAGGAGGGGCCCCAGCCAGACCCCTGGTAGGGGCAACGTTCGGGGTGTGGCGTTGGGGCGTCGAACAGGGGGAGTGAGCATGACAATCCCTCGAGTCTACGGGTTGGTCCAGCGCTCCGGGGTCGGGTCCGTCGCTCTTCTCAGTCTGGGACGGTCGGACCGGAACCGAGCAGCCGACGATCAGGGAGCGCCGGCCGACCCGGAGCCACGGGTGAAGAATTCTATTCGTGACCCTATGCGCGCCGCAATGTAGTGATGCAGTAAAAAAAGCCTTGGTCCGACCAGGGACGGAGTATGGATCGCCACCGGGGCGTGCGCTGTGGACATAGGGTGGTCGGACCGGACGGGCACGGACCCACACCCGGGCCGGGGCAGGGAGCCGGCGGCGAAGGCCTCGGGTTCCAGTCCATGGGAGTGCCACCGAGGGGGCTTCCCACTCTTCTGCTCCGCCTAGCGGCATTACATTCCCTGGTTCCGGACACTCCGGTTCAGGCGATCATCTACCCCCCTCCCAACCCCTTCAGTGCCATGCTCATTGGTCTTCTCCACACCCACTCGGGCCTTCGGTATCTCGTCCTTCTGGCTGCCGTCATCGCCCTGGCCTACGCCCTGGTGGGGTGGCTGGGAAAACGAAGGTACGACCGTGGAATGCGTATCACGGGGATGGCCTTCGCCGGACTCCTCCACCTTCAGGTGGTGGTGGGGATCGTCATGCTGGTAGCGGGCTGGCCCCTGGCGGGACACGTCATCGCTCACCTCTTCGCCATGATTTTCGCCGCGGTGGTGGCCCAGTTGCCGGTGAGCGTCATGAAGCGACGGGAGCCGGAGGCCCGCACCTACGCCCCCCATGTGGTTTGCACCCTGATCTCCGTGGCCCTGGTCTGGCTCGGCATCAGTTGGGTGGGACGTGGGCTTCTGGAGGCCTCCTTCTGATCCTTTCCCCCTTCTCGCTGCGCAAACCGCCCCGGTCCAGCATGGCGCCGGACCGGGGCGGTTGATGGTTACAGGACCTGGAAGCAGGACTTCCCGGTCGTCGTTGGGGGGGGATTGGCGAGCGCCGGTTCAGTGCCCGGCGCTTCGCCGGCGCCTCCACCCGGTCAGGGCCGCTCCATGGCCCGCTGGAAGCTCCGGTGCTGGTCGTTGTCTCGGGGATCCACTTCAATCCCGCCGATGAACATGGTGTCCAGCCGGGTCAGGGGCTGGATGGGGTCTCCGTCTGTGATGAGGAGGTCCGCACGCTTCCCGGGCTCCAGGCTGCCCATGAGGTCGTCGAGCCCCAGAAGCTCCGCAGGACGGAGGGTCACGGCCTGAAGCCCTATCTCACGGGGGAGTCCATGGGCTACGGCGATCCCCACATGCTCCGGGAGGACCCGGACATCGGAGGAGTCGTCAGTGGAGAAGGCGAAGCGGACGCCGGCGGCATGCAGCACGGCGGCGTTGCTCATGGAGGCCGTCACCGGGTGGCCCCGATCCGGCGTGGGAGAGCGGGTCCGGGTCAGGATCACGGGCACGTCCCGAGCGGCCAGTTCGTCGGCCAGGAGGAATGACTCCACGCCTCCCACCACCACACCGTTCAACTCCGGAAACTCCTCCAGGAAGAGCAGGACGTGGCGGATCTGCCACTCCGAGTCGGCACGGAAGAAGACGGGGACGTCACCGGCCAGCACCGGCCCCATAGCCTCCAGGAGCACCTCGTCCCCCCCCCAGACGTTGGCCTCGAAAGGCTCATCCCCACGGCGGGACGACGCAGGGGCCGCCTGATATTCCCGAGCCCGGACGAAGAACTCGGTGAGCTCGTCCATCCGTCCGGTCTCGAGGGACGGCTGGGGCTCTCCGCTTGAGTCCCGGACCACGGCGACCTCATGGAATGCCACCGGGCGGGGGCCATGGGAATGGTCATGACTGTGACCGTGATCATGGCCATGGTCGTGACCGTGGTGTCCGACTCCCCCGGCCATGAGGCCGATCCCCAGGACTTCCTCACCGGCCCAGATGACCTCTCGACCGTGAACGTGGTCGGCGAACTGGTCCCACGCCCGGGTGCCCGGCGGCTGGGCCGGAACTGGGATGTTCACGAGAAGAGCGCCGGCTCCCCGGATCTCGGCTCGCTCGAAGGTGTCGCCCACGAGTTGCACCACCGACCCCATCCCCTGGATGATCCCACCGGTCTGGGCGGTGAGGGCCGCGGTGATCCCTCGGGCCCGCGCCACCGCCGGGGCCCGGCCGTGGGGGTTGTAGCCGCCCAGCGCTCGGATGTGGGGGTTGAAGTCGCCGATCTCGTTCCGGTCCGTGGCCGCCGGGACCTGCCCGAACTCGAAGATCCCCAGGTTCGTGAGGGGGTCGATCATGCCGGGGTACACATGGCGTCCGTTGAGCTCAACGACCCGCGCTCCGCTGGGGATCTCCACCTGGGCCCGGGGGCCGACGGACTGGATCCGCCCGTCCACCATAACCAGGGCACCGTCCTCGATGGCGTCGCCCACACCGGGGTGGATGGTGCCTCCCACGAGAGCTGTGGCACCGATCCCCGGATGAATGGGCTCCATCTCGGACACGTCGGCGGTGCGAGCGGTGGCGGCTCCCCCAACCCGCGCGGCATCGGCCTGCGGCCGGTACCGGTCCGAGGGGAGCGCCGGGAGCGAAATGACCGGTTCACCCCGCAACTCTTCCTCCCGATTCGAATCGTAGTATACGATTCCGTCCACCACCGTCATCTCGACCCGGGAGTATGCGTCGAAGGGGTCGCCGGTGAGGATAGCCACATCCCCTTCCTTCCCGACCTCGAGGGATCCGACCCGGTCTCCAACGCCCAGCATGATGGCAGGGTTGATGGTGAGCATGCGGAGGGCCGCCTCCCGGTCCGTCCCCCCGTACTGCACCGGCTTGGCGATCTCCCACTTCATGAAGGGCTGAAGCCAGGGGATATCAGAGTTCAGCGCCGTCAGAACGCCCCGGCTCTCCAGTACCGTGGCGTTGTACGGGATCGCGTCGTAGGCCTCGAGCTTGAACTGCCACCAGTCCGAGAAGATGGAGGCGGCGGCCCCATGCTCCCGGAGTTCATCGGCAACCCGGAAGGCCTCCAGGGCGTGGGTGAAGTTGTCAAGGGTGAACCCGTACCGGTCGGCGATACGGGTGAGCATGAGGATCTCGTCGCTGCGGTACGAGTGTGCGTGCACCAGAATTCGGTCTTCAAGGACGTCCACCAGGGTTTCGAGGCGGAGATCCCGGCGGGGCGGCACGGGGAAGCTGCCGGGATCGGCCTCGTACGCCTCCCAGAGCGCCTGGTACTGGCGAGCGGCGGTGAAGGCCTGGTCGTAGATGGCCTCCACCCCCGGCCGGGAGGCGGGGAAGCGGGAGGCAGGCCCACGAGCCTGCGCCGACTTGCGGGTCACATTCTCACCCAGCGCGAACTTGATGGCCTTGGGGGCGCCGGGGATGAGGAGCTCCTGTGTCGTCCGGGCGCCCCAACGGGTCTTGATCACGGCGCTCTGGCCCCCGATGGGGTTGGCGCTCCCGTGCATGATGCGGACGGTTGTGACGCCGCCCTGCAGCGCCCGGTAGATCCCGAAGTCTGTCGGGTCCAGGGCGTCCAGCACCTCCACCTCGGGGACGATGGGCGCGGTGCCCTCATTCGTCCCGATCTGGGCGATGTGGGAGTGCTCATCCACGATCCCTGGGATGGCGGTCCGACCACGCCCGTCGATGACCTCCACTCCTTCGGGGGCGGTCAGGTCGGGGCCGATGGCCTCAATGATCCCGTTCCGGATGAGGATGGAGGCATTCTCCAGCACCTCGCCGGCGGCGGTCCAGATGACGTCCAGATCCTGGATGAAGAGGTCACCGGTGGAGTGCACCCCGGCATCAGCCGGGAGCTGCACCCGCATCTGCCCCTGGAGGGCGGCAGCGGGTAGGGTCAGCATGAGACCCAGCACGGCCGCCAGGAAGGCGAAGGGACGAAGAGTTGGCATGGTGGTTCGGAAGACGGCGCGAAGGTTGGACGGGACTCGTGGCTCGGAAACTGGGTGGTAGGACCTCATCGCTCGCCTCCGGGAGTCCGGTTCATGGTGAATCGGAAGTCGAAGTTGGCGGCCGGCGAGGAGATGCTACCCGTCCCCCGCATCACCCCATCGTCCACAGTTCCCCGGAACTGCATGGAGGCGCTCATCTCCATGACCGTGAGGGGAACGGTGAAGAGGAGTTGGCCTCCCTCGATCCGGATGCCCTCAAGGGCTACGGTGTCGATGCCCTCGCCCCTGGCCTCTCCCGCCAGTTCCTGCCCATCCATCCGTAGTTCAATGGAGAGGGGCATGGCGGGGATTTGGTCCGACTCCAGTGTCCCTCTCCAGAGCCCCACCACATCCTCTCTGGACAGATCTGCCTCCTCGTCGGGTGCTCCGTTGTTCGCCCTGGGCTCCTGGCCCTCCTGGGCGTGTCCGTTCACGAAGCTCCATGCCACACGGACGCCCTCCTCCAGGAGGTCCCGGTCGGTGACGATGAAGGTGGCGGCCATCCCCTCCTGAATGCGGGCGAGCCCGGGGAAGCCCATGAGCTCCGCCGGGGTGGCGGTCAGGGCCCGGAGCGCCCCCTCCGGCGAGAGACCGTATTCCACATACCGGCGGGCTCCCTCAAGGAGGGTGGATCCACCCTGTCCCCCGGAGGTGAGGGCGAAGCGGACCCCGGCAGCCTCCAGATGACCGGCGGTTTCATAGATGGGGATGAGCCGGGCCCGTTCCCGGCCGGCTTCTGGAGACAAGGGGCCATTGTCGTCGGGGTCCCAGGCCGAGGGGCGATCCAGGTCCCCGCTGAGAAGGACGGGGATGTCCCGACGTGCCAGTTCCTCCGCCACCTCTCCGGCGCCCTCGGCTCCCACGAGAATGGGGCGGAAGCCGATCTCGTCGGAGAGGGAGAGCACCCGGCGGACAAACTCCGGTCCGTCAGCCCGGAAGAGCACGGGAATATCGCCCTGGGCGGCCCGGTGGAGCACATCGTAGTCCGGATCGGCGGAGACCGGCGTTCGGCCCCGGGCATCCTGGGCGAAGCGGGCCATCCGGCCGGCGTGGTGTTCGGCGTCCATGAAGCTCTGCCGGATCATGGCGTGCACCGCCATGAGGGTAGCGGGATAGACGCCCTGGGCGCCCTGGAAGGAGAGAACCAGCCCAATGCTGGGATCGAGCACGAGCTGGCTGGCAGACCGGGCCCCTGGATCGTGAAGGATGAAGGAGGCCTGGCCGGGGATGGGGCCCCGGCCGGGGAATACCCCCGACGCCAG
>SKJY01000328.1 GCA_007121775.1 Gemmatimonadota bacterium | reverse complement strand
GGTCCTCCTCTGGCTCCCTCAGCCAGCCCTTCAGTCTTCCGCCTGCACTGAGTTTGGAGAAGAGCCCTATTTTTTGAGGCCATGGGGTTGCGGCAAAGGCTGCTGCCAGACGCAGTTCGGCCACCGCCGCCACCCCTTGGTGTTTCACCGCTAACCGGCCCCTCGAGGCTGTTCGTGGTTCATGTTGGCGGAGGGGGGGAGACCCTTGCCGGCCCCGTGGTCTCTCCTTGGGCCCCAACGGCATCCAAGAACAGGAGAGAGGGGGCGAGGGTGAGGCAGTATAGGGATGAGACGACACCCGCTTACGGGCTGGGTCGGAACGGAAAACCGAATCCAGATTCGGTTTTTCTCCGATGCCCGCCCAATCCCCCTGGCCCCCGTCCCTTGCAAGGAGGCGGGGGGCCCTTAGGGCCCGATCTCTCCCGTGGGCAGCGCCTCCGGATCTTCCTTCCAGCTCCGGTACTCGTAGCCGGTCCAGCGGAAGAAGATGGCGGTAATGGCCACCCAGAAGACCAGCATTCCCGGGATCCACATGATCAGGCCGCCCAGACGCTGGTCTTCCAGCGCGGAGAGGGAGGTGATCCTGGGCGCCGCAGCGTACCAGGTATAGAGCACATCGTCCGATAGGGTGATCATGGCCGAGACGATGGTCCCGGGGATCCCGAAGAGGAAGATCCACGCCATGAGGATCGGCCCTGGCGGGATGCGCTGCAGCTCCTGCACCGGGGTCATGATGGGCCACCACATCATCACCGCCACCACCATGAAGCTCAGGTGCTGGATGATGTGGATGGTGTGATCCATCATGGCCCAGTTGTACATCTCCGGGAGGTGCCAGAAGATGAACACCCCGTTGTAGGCCAGGAAGGCCACCACCGGGTGGGTGAGGAACCGGGCCGGCAGGTAGATGGCCCGAATCTCCAACGCCTTCCGGATGAGCCAGGGCGGGAGCCCCCATATGAGAAAGGGGGGCATGATGAGCATCAGGAGGAGATGCTGCACCATGTGGGCGCTGAACAGATAGTTGTCGGACCACTCGTGAAGGGGCCCGTTCAGCGAGAAGAAGATGATGAGGATGGCGGTGATCCACGACGCCGCACGGAGGCCGTCGTTTGCCCCCTCAGGCCATCCGAACCTTCGGCGAGCCGGCCCCAGCGCCAGCCAGTAGGCGCCGAGAAGGTAGAGACACCCCACCAGGATGCTGGGGAAGATCTCGAAACCCAGGATGTCCATGGAACTCCGGTACGTCGGTGGGAGCCCCGCCCCCGGACCTGGAGGGGGCGGAGCGATCTCCCCGGCGCGACGCTACAGGCCGCCGAACCGGGGCAGGACGTGGTAGATGACCATGAGGGCCCCTACCATGAAGGTGGCCAGCACCACCCCGGCCATGAATACCCAGGTGAGGAAGCGGGGCTCCATCTTCAGGTGCATGAAGAACATGATCACCAGCACCACCTTGGCCGCCGACAGAAGAACCAGGAGGGGGGCCTCGTAGGGGTCCATGGCCTCGATGTAGAAGATGGCCACCTCCACCCCGGTCACCACCGCCAGGATCACCCCGATCCAGACATAGAACGAGGCGGAGGGGTGGCTGTGGTGGTCAGCGCCGTCGTGGGCGTGCGTAACGTCTGTGCTCATGGGGAGGGCCTCACTGAATCAGGTAG
This sequence comes from Gemmatimonadota bacterium, assembly GCA_007121775.1. Taxonomy (GTDB): domain Bacteria; phylum Gemmatimonadota; class Gemmatimonadetes; order Longimicrobiales; family Gaopeijiaceae; genus PWLA01. The sequence goes on along the minus strand of SKJY01000328.1, from coordinate 17,582 downwards.
ACCAGGGTGAAGATCACGATCCAGATGATATCCACGAAATGCCAGTAGAGCCCGGCGATCTCCACCTGTTCGGACTTGGCCGGCGGGATCCGGCCTCTGAAGAGGAGCCAGATCAGGGCCCCGATCCAGACCATCCCGAGGATCACGTGGACCTTGTGGGTCCCGGTGAGGACGTAGTACGCCGACCCGAAGGTACTGGACCCGAGGGTCAACCCGTAGTCGATGTACTTGAGGTAGCTGGTCCCCTCCATGTAGAGGAACCCGGCTCCCATGGCGATGACGAAGAAGAGCCACAGGATGGCGATCCCCTTCTTCCCCTGCTGCGTGGCATGGAGCGCCAGTACGAAGGCCAGGGACGAGAAGAGGAGGACCGTGGTGCTGATTGTGGTGTGGAGAACGTCGAAGATCTCCTCCGGGTAGGGCCCCACCACGGCCCGCCCCTTGTACACCATGTAGGTGGAGATCAGCGTCCCGAAGAAGAGACACTCCGAGGCGATGAAGGTCCAGAAACCCACCTTCCAGTTGGAGACCCCGGTGGAGGTGTGACCGTGCTCTTCCACCGAGGCTGTCGCTGCCTGAGCCATATCGATACGGATCCGGGTTGAGCGGGAGGACGCGGGCGCCTAGTGCCCGTGTCCTTCGGGGAAGGCGGGCTCGAAGGCCCACATGAAGGTGGCCAGGATCACCGGCAGGATGCCCAGGGCGATGACCCACCAGATTCCGGTCATGACCAGGGCCCAGGAGAGGGTGATGGCAGCCGCCAGGACGATGGGCCAGTACGATGGATTCGGCATCAGCGGTTCCTCCTCAGGGTCCGGCATGGTCACCGCCAGGATCTCATCCCGCTCCTGCTTGTGCCACAGAGGCTCCCGGCTCCGTACCGTGGGAATCCGGGGGAAGTTGTAGTGGTGGGGCGGTGACGGGGTGGCCCACTCCAGGTGGGGCGCTCCCCAGGGATTCGCCGGCGCCGGCTCACCGCTCCGCCAACTCTTGACGATGTTCCAGACCATGATGACCGAGGAGATGCCGAAGATGAAGGCACCCACTGTGGAGAGCTGGTTGTAGATGTCCACGTTCAGCTCGGCGGAGTAGGTGAAGATCCGCCGCGGCATTCCGAAGAGCCCCGCGAAGTGCATGGGGAAGAAGGTGAGGTTGAACCCGATCATGGTGGTCCAGAAGTGCCACTTCCCCAGGGTCTCATCCAGGAAACGGCCCCGCACCTTGGGGAACCAGTAATAGAGCCCAGCCCAGAGCCCCATCATGGCGCCACCCACGATGACGTAGTGGAAGTGGGCCACCACGAAGTAGGAGTCGTGCTGCTGCAAGTTCACCGGCGCCGATGCGTGCATGATCCCGGAGAGCCCGCCCACGGTGAACACGGCGAGGAGCCCCACACAGAAGAGCATGGCGGTGGTGAACTTCAAGGAACCTCCCCACATGGTGGCCAGCCAGTTGAAGATCTTCACCCCCGTGGGGATGGCGATGATCATGGTGGCGGCCACGAAGAAGGAGTCGGCGATGGGCCCGAGCCCCACCGTGAACATGTGGTGGCTCCACACCCCCCAGCCGATGAAGCCAATGAGGATCCCGGCGTACACCACGATGGGGTACCCGAACAGGGGCTTCTTGGAGAATGTGGGGATGATATCGGAGATCACTCCAAAGGCCGGGAGGATCAGGATGTAGACCTCTGGGTGTCCGAAGATCCAGAAGAGGTGCTGCCAGAGGACCGGATCACCTCCGCCCGCAGGCTGGAAGAAGACGGTCCCGAAGAGCCGGTCGAAGCCCAGGTAGATTAGCGCCACCCCGATGACCGGAATGGCGGTGATGAGCAGGAAGCTCGTCACCAGCGTCATCCAGGTGAACAGGGGCATGCGCATGAGCTTCATGCCCGGGGCCCGCATGTTGATGATGGTGGTGATGAAGTTCACCCCACCCATGATGGACGCGATCCCCAGGATGGAGAGCCCGATGAGCCAGAAGTTGGTGTTCTGGCCCGGTGAAAACTCCGGTGAGGTGAGGGTGGCGTACCCCACCCACGACGCGTGGGGAGCGGCGCCGACCAGGAAGGAGGAGTTCAGGTAGATCCCTCCGAAGAGGAATATCCAGAACGCCAGGGCGTTGAGGCGTGGGAAGGCCACGTCCCTGGCCCCGATCTGAAGGGGAACCAGGTAATTGAAGAACGCCACCGCCATGGGCATGGCCACCAGGAAGATCATGGTGGTGCCATGCATGGTGAAGAACTGGTTGTAGAGCTCCGGCGTGATAAGGGTCTGCTCCGGGAACATGAGCTGCGCCCGGATGACCAGCGCCTTCAAGCCGGCGATGAAGAAGAAGGCGGTGGCGGCCACGAAGTACATGATCGCGATCCGCTTGTGGTCCACCGTGGTGATCCAGCTCCAGAACCCGGTGTCCTCTTCGTGGTGGGCGGTGGCCTCCCGCCCAACCGGTGTCTCGAGTCCGATGGTCGACATCGTGTTCGTCTAGCCTCGCTGCCCAGGGGATCCCGTGTCGGTCACTTCAGGCTGAGGAGGTAGGCCGCGACGGCCTCCACCTCTTCGTCGGAGAGGCCCGTGGCGGGCCAGTTACCACCGGGGTAATCCACCCCCGGCATGGCTACCGCGGGCTTGATGCCCATGGGATCCTGGATCCAGCGGATCAGGTTCTCCAGGTTGTTTTCCATGATGCCGGCGCCCAGCGTATACCGGGTGCCGAACAGGGTGAGATTGGGGCCGATGACTCCCTGAGCCGAGGTTCCCTGCACCGCATGGCAGGCGATACAGGTAGAGCCCAGGAAGACCTCTCGACCCCGGGTGACCAGGGGATCCTCGCTGTGGAGTCCGGCGGCGGCAGTCGCACCGGGGGCATCCTGTCCGAAGGTGGCAGAAGCCGTGCGGTACACTGCCGGATCCGCCGAGGACCCGTACCCATTCAGCCCGGCCTCGGGACCTCCGTCCCGGGCCAAATCGGCGGCCACCGGCGCGTCGTCCCCCCCTCCATTGGCGGAGAGACTCCCCGCGACGGCGGCGCGATCATCCAAGGGATTCCCGGCGCTCTCCAGGGGTGCCTCCGTGGGGAAGTCGGCCCCCTCGGAGCGGAACCAGCGATCAATCCACTCCTGGAACCCTTCCTCGGTGGCCACGACTACCCGCTTCATCATCAGGGCGTGGGACTGGCCGCAGAACTCAGCGCACTGCCCCATGAACACCCCGGTCTCAAGGGGGGTGAAGTAGAGCCAGTTGTACCGGCGCTCCTGGCCTTCCCTCACCGCCGGCACCGGATTCAGATCCCGCTTCCCTCCCAGCTTCGGGACCCAGAAGGAGTGGATCACGTCATTGGAGTGGAGGCGGAGGTTCACCGGGCGATCCACGGGAAGCCACAACTCGTTGGCCGTGGTGATCCCCTGCTCCGGGTAGTGGAACTCCCACCAGAACTGATGGCCGGTGACGTGCACCTCCATGGCGTCCTCCGAGACTGGACGCTGGGTGGCGAACACGGCTTGGATGGAGGGGATGGCGATGGCGATGACGATGAGGGCCGGCCCCACCGTCCAACCGATCTCAAGCCCCAGGTGCCCCCGGATCTGCCGGGGCTGTTCGTCTTCGGATTTCCGCCGGTACTTGACCACCACCCAGGTGAGAAGTATCCACACCACCGCCAGGATGAGCATGGTCCACCAGAAGATGCTCACATAGAGGGAGTGGATGATCTCGGCAAAATCCGAGTGGGGGTTGATGGTGGACTGGGGATGCTCCCCGGCACATCCTGCAAGGGCAAGCAGGACAGGGAGTGCCAACAGGAAGAAAAGACGGGAGATTCGGCGATCGCCGACTGGCGGCGAAGGTGCTGCGGTGGATCGCATCAGGCGCATGGGACTACCCGAGCTCCGCTTGGGGCCGGCGCTCCCTTCCCTTGGACCCCGGCGCTTCGTCCGGTGTCGTATCCGGGGGTCGGAGTAGGGAGAGCGGCGGTGGGGGGTTTCCGGGGCACCGCCCCGGCGAACCTGGATCAGTGTGAGGGGTCCAGGGGGATGGCCTCGTCCATCAACATCACCGGGATTCCATCCCGGACCGGGTACAGGAGAGCTCCATCCTCTCGAATCAGCGCTTCCTGGAGGGGCTGGACGACTGGCTCGCCGGCCCGATTGCGCACCTCACCTTCGGCAATGGAAGCGTTCACCGCGTTGAGGGTCCGCTCATCGGCAAGGCGAACCGCTTCCTTCGTCTCTGGACACACAAGGATGTTCAGAAGATCAGGATCCAGCATCTATAAAACCCCCTCCGGTGTCAACCGGAATCGTTATCGTTCCAAGTGTGTGTGGCGCCTCGCAATGCCGGTCCAGCCGCTTGTACCGGCGCCTTGCCCCATCCGTGGCGGGGCTGGTTAAGTTAGCACCCGCCGGGGCCGGGAGCGACGCCCCCGCTCCCGGCGCCGCCATCCGTCCCAACTCCAACCCCCCACCCACCCCATGATCAAGCGCCCAATCACACCTCTCCTCCTCCTGGCCCTCCTCCTCCCGCTGTCCGCCTGCGGGGGCGACGGAGACGCAGGATTTGCCGACACGGCGACTGGGGACGCCCCCTCCCTTCCCCCCAGAGGCATGGCCTGGGTGATCTTCGATACCGACACGGTTCTGGCGGAGGTTGCAGCAACGCCCGAGGCCCGGGAACAGGGGCTCATGTTCCGCACCGAGGTCCCCGATGGCACCGGGATGATCTTCGTCTTCGAGGATATGGCCCCCCGCTCCTTCTGGATGCGGAACACCTTCGTGCCGTTGGACATCGCCTTCATGGACATGGACCACCGGATCGTGGACATCCAGCAGATGGAGCCGGAGACGGATGAACTCACCGAGTCCGCCGCGCCGGCCATGTTCGCCCTGGAGGTGCGGGCCGGGTGGTTTGAGGAGATGGGAATCGAGGAGGGAGATCGGGCCCGCCTGGTCTTCGGGCGTCGCTAGAGGAGGCGGGCTTCCCCGAGGCAATCAGCGCCCCTCAGGGGGAGGCGGGAAAGCCGGCCAGTGGACCCAGGCCGCAAACCACCCGTCCCCCCACCACGCTCCCAGATATCCGTCCCGGACCGCCTGGTCCACCCCCGGAAGGCCGAAGGCGGCGCAGACGAAGTCGGCGCAGGTGGCCAGACCGAGCCCCTGGCCACCCGCCCGCCCTCCGGAAACCCTGCTCCGGAAGAGGCGGCCCGGCTCACCGTCGCATCTGGAATGGAGCCAGTTCAGGTCTTCCGGCGAGGCGCGATTGGCCACCAGCCACCGAACCGCGTCCGGCTCCACGGGGTCTACCTCCACCCGGACAGGGGAGGCGGCGGCGAAGCGTACCGCGTTTGCCAGGAGGTTCGACACCACCCGCTCCAGGGCTGACACCTCCAAGCAGCACGACGCCAGTCGCCCTTCATAGCTGGAGACCACCTCCACCGAGACCAGGCCCCCCGCCTCCACAGGCATGCGCTCCGTAGAGATCCACTTCGCCAGAACGGCATCCAGGGCGTGGGGTCGCTCCTCCAGATCCCGCAGACGCTCAGGTGGGTCGAGCCAGGGGAGGGCGTTTCGCATCATCTTGGCGTGATCCCGGGCCAAAAGGACAGTGGCCATGCGGAGATCTTCCCGGGAAAGACCGGGGAAGAGGTCCCCGCTGAGGAAGCGAGTATAGACCACCAGCGAGGTGAAGGCGCCGCCACGCACGTCGTGAAGCACCTTGCCGGCCCGCAGAAGGCGCACGTCCTCCAAAGAGTCGCCGGTCCCGTCGCCTGCGGTGGGAAGGCGCTCCGCCAGCGCTTCGATCCTTGCCACGAAGGCACGGTCGGTGATCCGACGAATCCGGGCCTCCAGGACCGGCCAGTCCGGATCCGCCCGCCGCTCCCGCCAACCTCGGTACGTCTCCTCGAGTCCGCGGTAGAGTTCCAGGAGCACGGCGCGCCCTTCCTCACCTATTTCGTGGGCGGCCCACTCAAACCCGTCTCCCCGGTACCGATGGACCCGGTGGTTTTCAAGCCGCCGGGGCAGCAGATCCCCGGGCAGCGGGAGTGTCGTCGGGTGGGGAGTGGGGGCGGTGGGCGACACGGTAGGTCAGGAACCTGGATAAGGTAGCGACGGGTTTGGTTGGACCCGCCCCGGGGAGGTTCGGGTACCGGCAGGAAGCCAACGTGATCTCGGTACGAGAATGGCGCAATCCCCGGCCAGGGGCCGGGATCCTCGACGAAAGCCCGGGATCCTCGGGGGCTTGGGCCTCCTGGGGAGCTGGAAGCTCTGCGGACGCGGGTAGTGCGGCCCACTTGGGATTCGGAGAGCCAGGGGCAGGAAGGTGGGAGAATTCGCCCGGCTTCGGGGTTCTCGTTATGGTAAATGCATGTAATCACCCCAAATCATGTGAGCCGAACCCATGAGCTTCCGAACCAACCCCGACCGTATCCTGGATTCCATTGATCGGGCCCGGACCCGGGATGAGGAGAGTCGGGCGGCCGCATTCTACCGGGACGCCTCGGCCCGGGAGCTGGGCACCGAACTCCCTGATGTGGATGCCACCTCGTCCGAGCGCCTGAGGCGGATCTTCGGTCTGGTGGAGAAGGCCTACATGGCCACTGCGTCGGGAACCGACATCCGCCGGCTGGCAGAGCGCTTCCAAGCGGTGGGGGACATCGCCAGTCACCATGCCCGCGGAGATGTGACCGTGCAGGTTCACTATCTGGATCACGAACGTGATGACGATGTGGGCGTCACCCCCTTCGAGATCTTGCCTGCCCACATGGACGAGGCCCGGAAGGCGGCTCGCTCCACGCGCCCGGACGCCCTGGCCATCAAGCTCCTGAGACAGCACCTCCGGGACGGGGTCCTGGCGGCTTTCCGGAAGATGGAGCCACGGCTCCGGGACGCCGTGCGGGAGCGGGCCGACATGGGGCACGTGGCGGTACGGGTCACCCTGGACCTGCGTCCGGCTTCCTGAACAGGAGGCGCCCTGACCACTTCCGGCCGCCTCCGCGCGCTTCCCTCCCTCCTGCTGGGCCTGGCCACCCTACTGGCTCCGCTTGGATTGGAGGCTCAGGCCTCTCCGCTGCAGATCGAGGCGGCGACGGAGCCCGTGCCTGTGGCATTCCTGGGAGCCACCGTCATGGACGGCACCGGCTCGCCGCCCATCGACGACTCCGTGGTCATCACCTCGGAGGGTCGGATCCAGTGCGTCGGGCGGCGCGAAGACTGCACGGTACCCCCGGGGATCCCCACTTTGGATCTTTCCGGCTACTGGATCACGCCGGGGTTGGTGGATGCCCACGCTCACCTTTCTCTCAGCGGCTGGGTCGACACCCGGCCTGATATCCTGGACCTGAGGGCGGAATTCCCCTACGCCGCCGCCGTGGCCCGGCTCCGCCAGACACCCCACGTCATCTTCCAATCCTACCTCTGTTCCGGTGTGACGGCGGTCTTCGACCTGGGGGGCTTCCCCTGGACATGGGAGCTCCGGGAGTTGGCACGCAGCTCTGCGGTCGCGCCCACCATCTCGGCGGTGGGTCCCTTCCTCTCCCTCACCGATGGGTGGCTCCAGCTCCCGGCGGAACGGCGCTCCCTCCTCCTGTCCGATCGGGACGCGGTGCGATCCGCCGCCGACTACCTCATCAGCTCCGGCGCCGATGGCATCAAGGTGGATCTTTCGGAACCGGGAGATTCTGCGGGTGGCCAGGTGCCGAGGGGATGGGAAGACGAACTCCTGGAGTTGGCGGCGCGGTGGGCCCGCTCCGGCGGAATCCCCCTGGTGGTTCGGACCCCTGAAGTTGAGCGAGCCCGGGGAGCTTTGTTGGCAGGAGCATCCATCCTCTCCCGATCGGTGGACGACCGGGAGGTGGACGACGGCTTCGTGGAACTCCTCCGGCGCCGAGGCGCCCTCTACATCCCGACCCTCTACGTCCACGAAGCCGCCGTGGGACTCCGGGAGCGCAGATGGGTGGAGATGGAGGAGTTGGATACCCTCTGTCTGGATCCAGGCACCCTGGAATGGCTCCGGAGCACAGAGGTCCGCCCGGGCCGCGAGGCCCGTACCGACCAGGAGGTGGCTCGGGATCAGGAGCGGGCTCGGATCCGCCGGGAGAACCTCCTCCGGCTTCACGCCGCCGGGATACCCCTGGTGGTGGGGTCGGACGCAGGCGAACCGCTGGTGCCCCACGGGACCGGAATACACCGGGAGCTCCGGGAGCTACAGGAGGCGGGGATTCCCCCGGAGGACCTCCTGGTGGCAGCCACCCTGAACGGCGCTCGGGCCCTGGGGCTCCAGGAAGTCCTGGGCACGGTGGAGGCGGGAAAGGTCGCTGACCTCCTGGTCCTGCAGGAAGACCCGACCCTGGACGTGGGGGCGCTCCATCGTTCGCTCCGGATGGTGGTCCGGGGTGGACGGGTGTTCGGGCGGGACGATCTGGCCTTCGTGGGACCGTAGCGGTGGCGCGGCCGGCGTCCCGGAGAGAGCGGCGCGTTCTCCTCCTCTTCCTGGACGGCGTGGGGATCGGACCGGACGAGCCTGCGGTGAACCCCTTCCTCCAAGCCAGGCTACCGGTTCTCCGGGATCTTCTGGGAGGAAGCCTTCCGACCCTTTCGCGCCCCGCTCCCATGGGCGGCTCGGCGCGGACCATTGCGATGGATGCCTGCCTGGGGGTTCCAGGACTCCCCCAGAGCGGCACGGGGCAGATCTCCCTCCTGACCGGGATGAACGCGGCCCGTCGGTTCGGGGCCCACTTCGGGCCGTGGCCGCCTGTCCGGCTCCGGGAGCTGCTGGAACGGCAGAATCTCCTGACCCGAGCTGTGCAGGCCGGAATCCCCACCGTCTTCGCCAACGCCTATCCGGAGGGGTACCCGGGGGATCGCCCCTACCGGCGGCTGGCTGCGCCTCCCCTGGCGGCACGGGCCGCCGGGATCCTGACCCGGCACCACGGGGAGTTGGCCCGTGGTGAAGCGGTGGCGTCGGAGATCGTCAACCAGGGGTGGCGGAAGATGCTGGGATTCCAATCCATCCCTCCCGTGACCGCGGCGGAGGCCGGGCAGGCGCTGGCCCGTCTCGCCAATGGAGCCCGCCTCACCCTCTTCGCCCATTACCTCACCGATCTGGCGGGACATCGAGGAGGGATGGAGGGCGCCGTGGCGGCGCTGGAGCGGGTGGATGACTTCCTCCAGGGGATTCGGGCCGACCTGGACCCCGATGTAACGGTGGTGGTCGCCAGCGACCACGGGAATGTGGAAGATGTGAGGGCGGGCCACACCCGTAACCCTGCGCTGGGGCTGGTCTGGGGGCCGGAGGCGGACACCCTGGCCTCCCGGTGTCCCGACCTCACCCATGTGGCGCCCCAACTCCTCCGTCTCCTGGATGTCCCATTCAGCCATCCCGCCGCCCCGGAGAACGGGCGAGCTTCCGTCACTGACACGGAAACCACGGCTGGCCCTGACACGGAAACCGAGGCTGGGGTGGCAACGCCGGGATCCGGAGACCCGGGGGAGGAAGAGAGTGACAGGGGAGTCGGAGGGGAGCGGCACACCGAGGCGTCGCCCCGGGGAGAGGACGTCGGGTCGTCCGGGGGAGAGGATCTCGGGTCGACTCAGGGAGGGGGCCTCGGGTCGAACGGGGGTGGGGGCTCCTCTTCAGGGGGCAGCCCCCGCCGTTGACCGGATCCTGGCCTGGGCGGTTGCGGCCGGCGCCAGCGATGTGCACTTGGAACCCCTGGGTCAGGGAGTCAGGGTCCGGCATCGTGTGGACGGCATCCTCCGGGAGATGCCCGGACCTCCCCCGGTGCAGCCCGGCGCCCTTCTCTCCCGCATCAAGGTGCTGGCGGGGATGGACATTGCGGTCCGGCGCCGTCCCCAGGACGGTGGGTTCCTCTTTCATCCCCGGGGAGGTGGGAGTTGGGCGGTGCGCGCCTCCACCCTCCCCCTGGAGGACGGGGAGAAGGCGGTGCTCCGGCTCCTGGCGCCGGACCGGGCTCCCCGGGATCTGGAGGCCACCGGCCTTCTGGGCGACGATCTCGGCCGGGTGAGGCGTATGCTGGCCTGCCAGGGAGGGGTCATCCTGGTGGCGGGACCCACCGGGAGCGGGAAGAGTTCAACCCTTGCGGCGGCGGTGGCGGAGTTGGACCGGGAGGGCCAGAATGTGGTGAGCCTGGAAGACCCGGTGGAATATCGACTTCCAGGCGTAAGTCAGGTGGAGGTCCAGCCCCGGGCCGGACTCACCTTTCCCGCTGCGCTCCGAGCGGTGCTCCGCCAGGACCCGGATGTGATCCTGGTGGGGGAGATCCGGGACCGGGAGACGGCCGAGATTGCCATGGCCGCAGCCGTTACGGGACACCTGGTCCTCTCAACCATCCACACCCTCGATGCGCCGTCAGGGGTCGGGCGACTTCTGCACATGGGCGTACCCAACTATCTGGTGGCAGCGGGGTTGGCGGGGATCGTGGCGCAGCGACTTGTACGGAAGCTGTGCCCTCGATGCCTGGGCCGGGGTGAAGGGTGTGACGCCTGCCCCGATGGTTATCGTGGTCGCATCGGCATCTTCCAGGTCCTCCGGGTCTCGGAGGGGCTCCGGGAAGAGATCCTGCGAGGTGCCGGCACCCCGGCGCTGAGACGCCGGGCCCGGGCCGAGGGGATGGGGACCATGGGGGGTGATGCCCGGAGGAAGGTGGCAGAGGGGGTCACCTCTCCTCACGAGGTGGGCCGGGTCCTGCGAGGCGAGGCGGAGGAGGCGCTCCCCTGCGGGCGATGTCGGAACCCGGTGCCACTGGATGCCCGTGCCTGCCCCCACTGCGGCATTCCCCGGGGTCGCCGTTGCCGGTGTGGTGAAGATCTGGAGCCGGAGTGGAGGTTCTGCCCCACCTGCCGGCGCCAGGCCACGCCGTCGCCCCATGAGGGGCCACCGGAGTCGATCGTGGACGGCGGATGGGATACCTTTCCGGGGTAGGAGCGAGCCTCCCGCAGGGAGGAGTCCGCTCCATGGCGGCAGATCAGAGGCGGAGGCGTAGATGGGAAGGAGCATCCGGAGGACCCCTTCGGTGGGCTGGTTCCCGGATGGGGCGTCCGGCGACCGGGTGACGGGATGAGTGACAGGGATGGCCCACCGGGACTCCGGCGGCGGCTCTTCTGGAGCCTCTTCCTCTCGGCCCTCATCCCGGCGGGGATCACCCTCCTGGGAGGATCGCTGGTCCTCCGGGAAATGGTGGCGCAGACCGGGAGCGCAGGACCCTGGATGGCAGTGGCGGAGTCGGGGCGTGAACTCCTGGAGTTGATCCGGGAGCTCGAGGCCTCCGCCGAGTTGGCGGCGGCGGCGGAGAGGCATCGGCTGGTCCTCTCCGAATCGCTGCGCCTCTCCCAGGTCTACGCCGTGGTGGGAGAGCGGATCGGGATGCTCTTGCCCCTGGCCGGGCTGGCCCTCCTGATCCTCGTCGGGGTGATCGCCGCCTTCACCACCCGGAGGCTGGCAGGCGGACTGGCGGCTCCGGCGGAGGAACTCGCTGAGTGGATCCGACGCCTGGGGGCGGGGGAGCCACTTCCCTCCCCTGCGGACCTCCGGGGGCAGGGGGCTCGCCGCCGCCACGAAGTGGCCGAATTCCGGGCGCTCCGGAGCGGTCTCCGGGAGGCCGCCACCCAACTGGAGGAGGCTCGCTTGCGCGAGCTGGAGCAGGCCAGGGCGCAGAGTTGGGCCGATATGGCCCGGCGGGTCGCCCATGAGATCAAGAACCCCCTCATGCCCATGCGAATGGCGGCGGAACGGGTGGCCGCCGCCCCCGACCCGGCGCTGGCCGAGGCCGGCTCCATACTCCTGGAAGAGGTACAGCGCCTGGATGGGCTTGCCCGGGCCTTCTCCCAGTTCGGCCGTCCGGTGGAGGGGCCGGCGGCGCCGGTGGAGCTTCGGGAACTCCTCCAGGGCATCCACCGGAGGTTGGGTCTGGGACATACCGTATCCCTGGACCTGCCACCGGAACCCATCTGGGTCACCGGACACGTTGAAGCGCTGGAGAGGGTCTTCCGCAACCTGTTGAGCAACGCCCTGGAGGCCCAGGCCCTCCCCGGCGGCTCCATCTCCACAGGGCGGACGGCCCACCGCCCGGCCCCCCCCAGCGAGGGTACCGGCGGGGAAGGGGGCGAGGCCGTGGGCACAGATTGCGGGGGGTCGGACCCGGTGCGGGTGCGTCTGATCCGGGCCGGAAGTCGGGCGCGCATGGTGATAACGGACTGCGGGCCCGGGATCGATCCGGCCTTCCTGGATCGGATCTGGGAGCCGGACTTCACCACCCGTCGCAAGGGAACGGGGCTCGGTCTTCCTCTGGTCCGGCAGGTGGTGGAGCTCCACGGAGGTCGGGTCACCGCAGGCAATCGCCGGGAGGGGGGAGCCCTCTTCCAGGTGGACCTGCCTCTGGCAGGGGGAGAGGGGGCATGAGGGTCCTGGTGGTGGACGATGAGGCGAATCTCCGTCGCATGTTGCGGAGCCTCCTGCAGGCCGAGGGCTGGCTGGTGGACGAGGCCGGGAGCGCCGAGGAGGCGCTGATCCGGGTCGGCCAGTCCCAACCGGATGTGGTGCTGCTGGACCTGGTCCTCCCTGGTGACTCCGGGCTGGATCTTCTGCCACGGCTGCGGAAGGCTTCCCCGGACACCCCGGTCATCATGATGAGCGGGGAGGCGAACCTCTCGGATGCGGTTCGGGCCACCCGGGAGGGCGCCTTCCACTTCCTGGAGAAGCCCCTGGGGTCAGAGGGGGTTCTCGCCACCCTGCGGGGCGCGCTGGAGGTGAGCCGCGCCCGGGATCTCTCCCGGGCCCTCCGGGAGGAGATGGGTCCTGGCGCCCGGCTCGTGGGAGATAGCGCGCCCATGCGTGCGGTGCGGGCCACCATCGAAAAGGTGGCACCCACCGACGCCCGGGTCCTCATCACCGGCGAAAGCGGCACCGGCAAGGAGATGGCGGCCATCGCCATCCACGCCCTCTCGGCCCGGGAGGCGGGTCCGTTCGTCCGGGTCAACAGTGCCGCCATCCCCTCGGAGCTGGTTGAATCGGAGATGTTCGGGCACGAGCGGGGTGCCTTCACCGGAGCCACGCAGCGACGGCGGGGGCGATTCGAGTTGGCGCACCGGGGCACCCTTTTCCTGGACGAGGTGGGAGATCTCGGCGGCGGGGCCCAGGCAAAGCTCCTACGGACACTGGAGACGGGGATTGTCCAGCGGGTGGGGGGCCAGGAGAATCTCAAGGTGGATGTCCGGGTGCTCACCGCCACGAATCGGGATCTGGCCCGAGCGGTGCGGGAGGGCACCTTCCGGGAAGACCTCCTCTTCAGGCTGGAGGTGGTCGTGGTACGCATGCCAGCCCTCAGGGACCGTCCCGAGGACCTCCCGCTCCTTGTGGACCATCTGCGTGGACGTCTGCGGATACAGCAAGGGCTCAATGCCCCGGAATTCTCCCCGGAAGCCATGGAGAGACTGGCCGGGCACCCCTGGCCCGGTAACGTACGGGAGCTTTTGAACCTCCTGGAGCGTCTGGCCATCCTCCACCCGGAGGAGGTGGTGAGCCCGGAGTTGGTGGATAACCTGCTCCGCTCCGGTGCCGCTCCCCGCCTGGCCACCCCGGATCCGGCAATCCAGCAGGGTCGCCATCATTCGAGCGTTGGAGATGACGATCTGAGCCTCCGCGAGAAGCTGGAGGAGTACGAACGCCAACTCATCACGGGGGCCCTGGACGCCGCCGAGGGAAACCTGGCCGAGGCCGCACGGAAGCTCCAGACCGACCGGGCCAATCTCTACCGCCGCCTGGACCGGTTGGGGCTTCGCTGAGGCCCCGGGTCCCGTCGAACCCGCTCCCCGACCCATCATCCTCTGTCCAAGTCACCGGAGCCATGATCTACTTCCCCCGCTCTGCACTCCCGGCTCTCGCCCTCGCGCTCCTGGGCGTCATTGCCCTTCCCCACCTGGCCCAGGGTCAGACCCGGCCCGCTCCGGGACCTCTGCCGGTGGAGGTGGAGCGACGCATCGTGGATCTGGCCAATGCACCGAGCACACTCAGGACCTCGGGCCGTACCGTGATCCCCGCCGGAAGCATGGTGGAGGGCGATCTCGTGGTGCTGGGCGGTGACCTCCGACTGGGTGGGGCGGTGCGGGGCAAGCTGGTGGTGGCCAACGGCAACCTGGTGCTGCAGGAGGGCGCCCGGGTTCACGGCGCCGCTGTGGTGGTGGGTGGTGCGGTGTCGGGAGACGAGACGGGTGTCTTCCAGGACACCCTGGAGATCTGGGCCGCACCCCTCCTCTACCGGATCCGGGGTGACCGGCTGGAGGGGGTCTCACAGGAAGGAAGGGCCGCGTCCCAGTTTCTGGCCACAGACCTGGGGCTGGCTCGCTCCAGGATCACCGTCCGCGCCGCCGGGGCCTACAATCGGGTGGAGGGGCTGCCGGTGGAATTCGGCCCCATCTTCTCCACCGGCGGCCGCAACCCCCTTGAATTGAGGGCATTCGGGATATGGCGGTCCGCCGGGGGACTCACGGTGGATACGGACCGGATGGGGTATGACTTCTCCCTGGACCAGGGGATTGGCGGAAGAGGGACCCTGGTAGCCGGAGCCTCCGTCTACTCCCGGGTGCGCCCCCTCGAAGACCGGGGCATGAGCAACCTGGAGAACGCCCTTTCCACCTTCCTCCTCAGGCGGGATTACCGAGACTACTTGGAAGCCCAGGGATGGTCGGCCCACCTGGAATTCCGGCCCATTCGGCAACCCATCCTCACCCGCGTAACCTTCCGGGAGGAGGAGCACCGCACCGCCACCGTAGGAGGTCCCTGGACGCTGGGTGATGAGGATCGGTCCTGGCGGCTTCAGCCCAGGATGGCGGAGGGGACGGCGCGCTTCCTGGAGGGCTCCCTCCGTATTGATACCCGGGACGATCCAGACCAGCCCGCCGATGGATGGCTTCTCGACCTCCGGGGGGTGCAACAGGTGGGCGGACGACTCCGGGGGGAGGCGCCCGAACCGCCCCAACTGTGGGGCGAAGAGGAGAACGGAGGCGGTGAGCCCACCGGCGTTCGCTACAGCCGGCTGGGATGGGGGCACCTGGACGTGAGACGCTACGCCCGGTTGGGCCCGGATGCACAGCTGGCCGTCCGCATCTACGGCGCCGGCTCCCGTACCTCCAACCCGCTGCCTCCCCAGTTCCAATCGACCCTCGGGGGAGAGGGATCGCTGCCGGGGCACCCCAGATTCGCCGTTGACTGTCGGGTCCGGGGAGGCCCGGACGCTCCCGGAGCGGATGGGGGAGCGGCCGACTTCTTCCCAGCCTACGGGTGCGATCGGGTGGAGATGGCTCAGGTTGAATTCCAGTACGCCCTCCCCATCTCATGGAATCCCCTCCCCGAAGATTGGGGCGAGCCTGAGTGGTCCACCGCCCTCCGGTTCCAGCCCACTCTGTCCCTTTTCATGAATACCGGGCAGGGTCGGGCCTCCAATCAGGACGGGTTCCCCCAGCGGGTTGATTCGGGGCGACGGGCCGACATTGGTGTGGGGCTTCTCACAGGTTCCCTGGGGCTGTACTGGGCTTACCCCATCAACCGCAGGGATCGGGGCCTGAACTTCTTCGTTCGCCTGGACCGACGGTTCTGAGCCCGTGGCATCGCCCCCGGTCCCACCCATGGTCCTGCTGGCGCTGGCGACCCTATTCATCTGGCTCCCGGCAGCATCGCCCGGGCTCCAGGCCCAGGATCGGACGTCACCGCTGGCTCTCACGGTGAACCCGACGGATGGGAGGGTGCAGGTGAGGCTGGGGCCGGTACTGGAGTCAAGGGGGATCCAGGATCCTGTGGAGCGGGGGCTCCCGGTGCGGATCCGGGTGGTCACCGAGCTCTGGAGGGACCGGGTGGTGGACGCCCAGGAGGCCCGCCATGAGTGGAGGGCATCGGTTCGCCTGGACCCGCTGGAGGGGTCCTTCCTGGTGGAAACGGAAGATGGTGCATCCCTCTCGGCCGCCACCCTGGCTGAGGCGGGCCGGATCCTGGCCGCCCAACTGGTGGTGCCGCTTCAGCCTTCCGGTCCAGGCCGGTACTACTATCTGGGTCGAGTGGAGGTGGAGACCTTGTCCCGTTCGGACCTCCAGGAACTCCAGCGGTGGCTCCAGGGCGATGTGGCCGGGGTGGCGGAGACCGGTGATGATGAGGGAGGGATACGGGGTGCCCTGGGCCGGGGTCTCCAACGGGTGGTCATCCGACTCCTGGGCCTCCCGGCGGAACGCTACCGGGCCCGCACCGAGACCTTCCAGTACCCCCCGGT
The DNA here is from genome assembly GCA_007121775.1 of Gemmatimonadota bacterium. Taxonomy (GTDB): domain Bacteria; phylum Gemmatimonadota; class Gemmatimonadetes; order Longimicrobiales; family Gaopeijiaceae; genus PWLA01. The sequence continues at coordinate 1,316 of SKJY01000328.1, read as the reverse complement.
CGGTGGTGGGTGAAGCTCAGCGGACCAGGCGATACCCCGGTCCCCGGATGAAGCGTCCGGGCCTGGCATCGGTGGCCTCCCCATCCCGGATGACTGGGACTCCGTTCACCAGGACATGGTGCATCCCCTCCGCCAACTGATGGGGGTCGTCGAAAGTGGAGGTCTCCCGGATCCGATCCGGATCGAAGATGGCCAGATCGGCGTGAAACCCCTCCACCACCAGCCCCCGGTCCGGAATCCCGATGCGCTGGGCCACGGCCCAACTGGATTTGCGCACCGCATCTTCCAGCGACAGGACTCCCTCGTCCCGCACGTACCGACCCAGGATCCGGGGATAGGTCCCGTAGGCCCGGGGGTGGGGACGCCCCTCTGCCAGATGGGGATTCCGGGCTCCGGCATCCGTGCCGAACTTCATGTAGGGAAGGGTGAGCTTGGTGCGGACGTTGTCCTCGTCCATGGCGAAGTACACCATCCCCACCCGCGATCCGTCGGCCAGAACCAGATCCATGGCGGCATCGACCCAGTGCACCTCCATCCGACGGGCCACCTCGTCCAGGGACAGGCCCACATAGATCTCGTGCGCGGGGTTAGCCACCGACGAGATCACACTTCCCTCCGGCGTCGCCAGCCTGCACCAGTTCTCCCAGTGGCCGGGGGGGCCAAGCACCTCTTCCCTGATCCGCTCCCGTACCTGGGGGTCCGCCAGGTTCTCTCGCAAACGACCATCGGCCTGGGTCCAGGGAGGGAAGCAGGCTGTGAGCCCGGTGGATGCCGCCGTGTAGGGATACATGCCGGCGCTCACATCCAGCCCCTCCTGCCGGGCCGCCTCGATGCGCGCCAGCACCTGGGGAGTCCGGTCCCAGTAGTCGACGCCGGCCAGCTTCAGGTGGAAGATCTCCACCGGGATGCCGGCGCGATGCCCGATCTCCATGGCCTCGTCCAGAGCCTCCAGGATATGGGTGGACTCGCTTCTGAGGTGGGTGATGTAGACCCCGCCGTACCGGGCCACGACCCGGGAGATCTCCACAAGCTCATCGGTGCCGGCGTAGGCGCCAGGGGGGTAGATGAGGGCGGTGGCCACACCGAAGGCGCCTTCCTCCATGGCGCGACGGGTCACGGCCCGCATGGTGTCGAGCTGGGCCTCACCGGGCTCGCCCTCGGCACTCCCCATGGCAAAGGCACGGACGGTGGTTCCGCCCACGAACGAGCCCACATTCACTGCAACTCCGGAGGCCTCCATCGCCCGGAGCCAGCCGTCGAACCGGGTCCATTCCGAAGCCCGTCGCACGGCGGTGGTATCGCCGGGGTCCACCGCC
>SKJY01000163.1 GCA_007121775.1 Gemmatimonadota bacterium | reverse complement strand
TTGGTAGAGAACATCCAGCGGGCCGAACTCGGTCCCATGGAAGAGGCTGAGGGCTATCAGAGCCTGGTGGAAGACTTCGCCCTGACCCAGGGAGAGGTTGCCGAGGCGGTGGGAAAGAGTCGCTCCACGGTCGCCAACATGTTACGGCTATTGAAGTTGCCGGCTTCCGTCCGTCGTATGCTCTCCGACGGCGCTTTGAGCATGGGTCACGCCCGGGCCCTGCTCGCGTTGGAGCACCCCGGCCGGATCACAGAGGTGGCACGCCGGGCCGTGGCTGAGGGTTGGAGTGTCCGGCGGGTGGAAGCCCACACCCGAAAGAGCGCTCCACAGGAGACGCCCAAGCCGTCTGAATCCGCCGCTCCTGCCGATCCCGCGGCTGCCGCCCTGCAGCAGGCCCTCCAGGAGCGCCTGGGTACCCGGGTGTCCCTCCTCAGCCGACGGGGAGGCACCGGTGAGATTCGTATTCCCTTCCGGTCCACCGACGACTTCGAGCGTATCTTCCACCTCATTACCGGTCGTGCCCCCCACCATGTCGTCGACTGACCGCCACTCGCCTGAGGCCCCGTCCCGGGCCGATCAGGGGGTCACGATCCTCGTCATTCCGGAGGGTGGGGGCGAGAGTCGAAACTTCCGACTTTCCGCACGAGACGTTCGTCGCCTCCTCCGCGGGGCCGTGGTGACCCTGGTGTTCATGGCCCTCCTCCTAGGCTCCTGGGTGTACTTCGCTTGGCAGGCGCGACAGGCTGCCGCCCTCCGGGCAGAGGTACAGGCCCTCCAGGTAGATCGGGAGCGATTGGGGGAGCTGGCATCGACCCTGGTAGAGGTGGAGGCGGCGTACAGCAGAATCCTGACCCTCTTCACCGAGGCCACCGGCGGGGATCCGCCGGCGTCTTGGATTCCCGGCGCCCGGCCCTCCCCAGCCGGTGGGGGCACCGCCTCCTACGGTCCGGGGCCGGATAGCTGGCCTCTGGCGGACCGCGGATTCATAACCCAGACGCTCCAGGAGGAGGGTTCGGCCCCACTCCACCCGGGAATCGACATCGCTGTTCCCGAAGGCACCTACATTCGGGCCGCCGCTCCGGGAAGGGTAGTGGAGGCGGCCGAGGACCCGGTGTACGGCCTCTTCATCCTTCTGGACCACGGCGGCGGCTACCGCACGCTTTATGGCCACGCGGCGGACCTATTGGTCCGACCTGGCGATTCGGTGGAGGCGGGGGAGGTCATCGGCCTGGCCGGCTCCACCGGGCGATCCACCGCTCCCCACCTCCACTTCGAGGTCCTGCGCGACGGGCAGCCGGTGGATCCTCTCCAGTACGTCAGTCAACCATGATCCCATACCGCCCCTAACGTAGCTACCCTGGGACGCCTCCGGGCCGGGGAGCTCCGTCTCAAGACCTGGTGAACCCCCGGGAGACCTGACATGATAGGGAAAAGAAAGTCCAAGGAGGACGGGCCGGAGCATGGCACCCGGGATCAGAGCGGTGTCATCTCAATCCTTGGTCCCGGCGTCACCGTAACCGGGGATCTGGATACTCCCGGCTCCATCCGCGTCGAGGGTCGCCTGGCCGGGTCGATCCGAGCGGCCAAAGCGGTGGTGGTGGGACGGGATGGGGTCGTCGAGGGAGACATTGACACGGCCGACGCCATCATCGCCGGCACGGTCCTGGGGACGGTCCATGCCGGATCTCGTCTCGAGATCCAGAGCACCGCCCGGATCGAGGGGACCATCCGTGCCGGGAGCCTCAAGGTGGAGGAGGGCGCCTCGGTGGTCGGGGACATGGCCATGGTGGATCCGGGCACCTCCTATGAGGCCTATGACCCAGCGATGGACCCGTCATCGGTGACGGATCCGTGACAGTTCGGACACCTGGGTTACCCAGGGTTTCCCACATCCGTGGATAACTCCGTATCCCCATGCTACACAACCACTAAGACGCTCTTTCCACTATCTTCCCACCGACCCCTATCTTAAAACCTCGCTGGTTTTCCACATCTTCATCCTCCCCTTCAGCGATCCGTCCCATGTCCGATGCCGAGCCCGTTCTCCTGTCCCGCCTGGTGGAATACCTGGACTCCCTTCTGGATATTCCAGCCTTTCCAGACTATAGCCGGGCGGTGAACGGGCTCCAGGTGGAGGGGCCTCAGCGGATCACCCGGGTGGCGGCGGCGGTGGACGCTGCGGAGTATTCCGTGGATGGTGCCGTAACCGCCGGTGCGGACCTCCTCCTGGTGCACCACGGTCTCTTCTGGGCCAACCCCTCACCCCTCACCGGCCGGATGTATCGACGGATCGCCCCCCTCATGCGTCACAACGTCGCCGTCTACTCTGCTCACCTCCCCCTGGACGCTCACCCGGAGCTGGGAAACTGTATACGCCTGGCTCGGCTCCTGGATCTGGATCCCTACGCCCGCTTCGCCTCCTATGAGGGCCGGGATATCGGCTATCTGGCAAGAACCGATGAAGAGTTAGACGCTTTTCGTGCCCGGGTCAGGGCCCATCTGGGTGAGCCCGTCGAGGTAATCAGAGGCGGGCTCGGGAGGGTTAGAGAGGTGGCCGTGCTCACCGGGAGCGGCGCCGGCTTCGTGGAAGAGGCCGTGCGCCTGGGGGCCGACACCCTCCTCACCGGGGAGGCGGCCCACCACACCGTAGTCGACGCCCGGGAATTGGGGTTGAATGTGGTTCTGGCAGGGCACTATCGCACAGAGACCCTGGGCGTGCAGGCCCTCGCCGCTCACCTGGAGGAGGCGTTCGGCCTTCCGTGGACCTTCCTGGATCACCCCTCATCCCTTTGAACCTGGGCGGCCGGGGTAGAGAATCGCCGGCCTCGACGCCCCTCCTTCGCCCAAATCCGGCATGCCGGTGCCGGCGGTCCAGTGCCCACCCCTCGCCGTTCCAGCCATGGCATGGGAGGGTTACCTTTTCGGCACATCCGGGGTAATTCCCACCCCCGAGCGTCGGATCCCCCCATGGGTCACCTGCGACCGCCCAGGGATTGGGGTTCGAAGCGCGCACCAGCATTTGACCACACTTCAGGATCACCCATGCATTGCACCCAATGTGGCCAGGCGGGGGATGGCAGCTTCTGCGGTGGCTGCGGTTCCACCCTCGTCCCCATCGACTGTCCCTCCTGCTCCACCGAAAACCCACAGGGCCGCCGATTCTGCGGTGGTTGCGGTTCTCCCCTCCAGAGAGCCCCCCAAAACCCCGCCGCGGCAGGCGCCGGCATCTCCCAGGACGGTCGCGCCGCATGGTATATGGCCGGTGCCCTCCTGGTGGTTCTTCTCTCGGTGGGTGGATGGAGCCTTCTTTCCGACGGAAATGCCGCCGGGGCGCCTTCCGCAGGATTCCCGGCTGCCCAGCCGGGCGCTCTGGGCCCGGCCCCCAACATCGACCTTACCGCCATGACTCCCCGTGAAGCGGCAGATCGCCTCTTCAACCGGGTCATGGGCGCACTGGCTCAGCGGGATACGATGGAGGTCATCAACTTCCTCCCAATGGCCATCGACGCCTACGAGATCGCCAGGCCCCTGGACCTGGACGGCCTCTTCCACCTCTCCCTTCTGCAGCGGGCCGGCATGCGATACGAAGAAGCCCTGGCCACCGCCCAGGAGGCGCTGGATGAAGACCCGGATCATCTCCTGAACCTTTCGGCTGCGGCGGAGGCTGCCCGGGAACTGGGGTTGGACGATCTGGCCGCCCAGTACTTCAGCCATGTCCTGGAGGTATGGGAGGACGAGCGGGCGCGCACTGACCGTCCCGAGTACGATGAGCACGCTCCTCTCCTCCCTTCCATCCTCACCGACGCTACGGAGTTCATGGAAGGACGTGGCTGATGACCGAACCCCACGAGCGGGACACGCCTGAGTCAGCCGGTCCCCGGGCCAGTGGGGGCGGTCCCAGCCCGGCGGAGGTATTGGCGGCCTCCGAGGAGGCCCATCGTCACGAGACCGAAGACGAACGATTTCTCAAGAGCCTGCCCTCGGAGCCGCCCACTACGCCGGCGGCAATGGGCGCCGACGCCTGGCGGGTCTTCCGGATCATGGGTGAATTCGTGGAGGGGTTCGAGGCGTTGGCCCGCCTCGGGCCCGCCATCACCTTCTTCGGCTCCGCACGGACCCTCCCCACGGACCCCGACTACGTCGCGTGCCGGGAAGCCGCACGATGGGTCGGCGAGGCCGGCTTCAACATCATCACCGGTGGTGGCCCGGGCATGATGGAGGCGGCCAACCGGGGCGCCCGGGACGCCGGCGTGGTCTCGGTGGGGTGCAACATCGAGCTCCCCTTCGAGCAGGGGATGAATCCCTTCATCGACCGGGGGATCGACTTTCGGTATTTCTTCGTCCGCAAGACCATGTTCCTGAAGTACTCCCAGGGGTTCGTCATCTTCCCTGGTGGCTTCGGGACCCTGGACGAACTGTTCGAGGCCCTCACCCTCATCCAGACCGGAAAAGTCCGGAACTTCCCGGTGGTTCTCTACGGTTCCCACTACTGGGGTGGTCTCCTGGATTGGCTTCGCCATACCATGAAGGCCCGGGGCAACATCTCTCCCCGGGACGTGGATCTCCTCCAACTCACCGACGACCCCAGGGAGGTGGCGGCTCTGGTGGCCCGGACCGCCCGTGAAGGCTGATCCCCCCTCCCCGGTTGCCTCCGGTCGCCGCCGGGTGCTATCGTTTCCCCAAAACTACACCTCTGAACCCACCGCTCCCGGCAGGGGGCTCCACAGGATGTGCCTTCTCCGCTCCCGACCGATCCGGGTCGCGGGGAACCCCCTTGTCGCTCGGCCCGCCGACGGGCTCCAAGCGGTCTCTCCGCTGTGACCGGTAGACCGCCGATCCCTCCCTGCTCCGACACCATCAAGGATCCAGCGCCGTGACCCAAACCCCTGACCAGGCTCCCGGTGGTTACCACCCCGGGGAGAAGGACTCGGGCATCGTCAAGCCGAAGGGAACGTCCCGCATCCCCGCCCACCAGGGGATCCGGACCCTTTCCATGGATGAGCGCAAACCCCGCTGGATGAAGGTCCGCTCGCCGGGAGGCCGGAACTACCGCCGGCTGAAGCGACTGATGCGGAGCCAATCCCTCCACACGGTTTGCGAGGAGGCGGGGTGCCCGAACATCGGGGAGTGCTGGGAGGCCGGTACCGCCACCTTTATGATCCTTGGCGACGTATGTACCCGGGCCTGCAAGTACTGCGCTGTGGCCCATGGGATGCCCACCGAGCTGGACGAGGACGAACCTCGGCGTGTGGCCGAGACCGTCCGGGCCATGGAGCTTGAGCATGTGGTCATCACCTCGGTGAACCGGGACGAACTCCCGGATGGCGGTGCCGGCATCTACGCCGAGACCATCCGCCAGATCCGTGCCCTTCAGCCCGGGTGCTCCGTGGAGGTCCTCATTCCCGATTTCAAGGGAGACGAGGCCGCGCTGGCGGTGGTGGTTGAGGCCCGGCCTGAAATCCTGGGCCACAACCTGGAGACCACCGAGCGTCTCCACCCCCAGGTCCGACCCGGTGGCCGGTACTGGCGGTCCATCTCCTTCCTGGGCGCCGCCAAGCGCCTGGACCCCACCATCCTCACCAAGACAGGGATCATCCTTGGGATGGGCGAGGAGGAGCCGGGGATCCGTCAGGCCATGGGAGATCTCCGGGAGGCCGGCGTGGATATCCTCACCCTGGGCCAGTACCTGCGCCCCTCCGAAGGCCACATTCCCGTGGCCCGGTGGGTCTCGCCCGACGAGTTCCGCCAATGGAAGGAGGTGGGAGAGGGTGAGTTCGGCTTCCGCCATGTGGAGTCAGGAGCCCTGGTGCGCTCCTCCTACCACGCCAAGGAGCAGGCTCGGGAGGTCACGGCCGGAAGCCCGGGGACCATTCAGGAGGTGATGGAAGCGGATATTCCCGCCCCTGCGGAGGTGGTGGGACCGCTCCCGGGCCTGGTCCAACTGCAGATGGGGCGCCCCGGTTCCGATTGATCGGACCGGTGGGCCTTGTTCACCCGAACATGGGAGTGGAGAAGGGCATGCCTGATACCACCACGCAGCAGGATCCCCGCCTGGAGACCTTCTCCAGGGAGCAGCTTCACGAGTTTCTCCGGAAGATGCTCCTCTTCCGCCGGTTCGAGGA
>SKJY01000171.1 GCA_007121775.1 Gemmatimonadota bacterium | reverse complement strand
GGGGCTCTTCCAGATGGCCCGACCCACGAAGAATGGCCCCAGGCTGTCCAGGTATCGCGCGGTCTGCTGGGTGCCCCGCATGTGCTCCACCAGCTTGGAGAGGGGGGTGAGCTCCTTCCCGGTGATCCCCACCACGAAGTCGTTGTCGTGGGTGTCGATCCCGTGGCACGCCAGCCGAATGTCGTGGGCGTGGTCGCCGCGGCCGTACATCATGCCGATCTGCCCATGCTCCTTCAGGTGCGCCTTCTGCTCCTTTTCGGGGAGAAGGGCGAAGGCGCCGGAGCGCCGCACCGGGTACCAGACCGTCCAGATCCACTCGGGGTGGAGGGCAGTGCGGGTGGGGCGGTGCACCAGGGTCTCATCCAGGTCCGGCTCGTAGCCGATGGCGTAGGTGCGCCCGAACATGGTGAATTCCGGGCGAAGACGAAGCCCGGTGAAGGGGGCGGTGCGGAGAAGCTGCCGCCACGGACCCACGAAGTGCTCCGGGTCCTCGCTCAGCGTCATGACGCCCACACCGAAGGGGTCGTGGAGGTCGTGGTAGACCACCCCCGGGATCCCGGCCTCTTCCATGCGCCGGGCCACCTCACCGGGGTCACCGCACTCCCCGTAGGCCATGAATTGCATGTACAGACGGCGGTTGGACTCCCGTCCCCGCGTCCCGGTCTCCGCAAGATTCAGTTCCGTGTCGTTCATGGTCTGAACGCTATCCCGGAGGCCTGGTCCGATCAAGGGCGTGGGGGCGGCCGGCCCTGCCCTGGGAGGGTCGGCAGCGGATCCCGTCAGCGTTGGGGTCAGGCCTGGACTGGGGTGGGGCCACGGGTGGGGTCAGGACTGGGGTGGGGTGGGGTCACGGCTGGGAGCCCAGGGGCGCGACTCCCAGCGACACCACCAGCATGAGCCCCAGCGCCGCCGCCGTGACGCCGGCTGCCAGCGACCCCAGGAGGTGGAGGAGTGCGCTCCTCCGCTCTCCCCCCTCCCACAGATCCACAATCTGCACCATCCAGGTGGAGAAGGTGGTGAAGGCCCCCAGGAATCCCACGGAGGCCGCAGACCCCAGCGAAGGTGACAGGGCACCGGTGGCCAGAGCCCCGGCCACCGCCCCCGCCAGGAACGCGCCCGACACATTCACCGCCATGGTGCTAACCGGGAAGTGCCCTCCTCCGGGCAGTCGCCCTGCGGCCTCGAGTCCCCAATCCACCAGGGATCGAGCCACCGCTCCAGCGCCCCCCGCAAGCGCCAGCATCCCCATGGTGGCCAGCGGCGCCATCACCCGTCCTCCTCTGGGTCGCTCAGGCGCGGCCCTCCCCCCGGACGCGGCTCTCCCCCCGGACGGGGCGTCGTCGGACCCGATCCGCCGCCGGGCCCCCGGGCACTTCCTCCCGCCAGCGGCCCCCTCTCCCCGCCGACGCGGCGACCCACCAGGAGTCCGGCGAAGGCCAGGGCGAGCCCTCCACCCACAGATAGGATCAGGAGCGAGATCCCACTCCAGGGACCGGATGGCCACCCACCGAGCCCTGTCCCGGCGCCTTCCACCGACGCCTCCGCTCCGGGGATCCGGGAGTCCATCCCCAGGAGGAGGGCGCCGTCCAGCGCCAACGCCGAGAAGGTGGTGAACGAGCCCAGGAGGCCGGTGGTGAGGAGGAGGCGCAGGCGCCGCGGGATGATCTGCTCAAGGCGCCCGTTCGCCATGAGGAGACCCAGGAAGAGGCCCAGTAGCCCGGCTCCCAGGAGGTTCTCCAGAAGGGTGATCCCGCTGGGAGAGAGGAGGGCGCCGGCGACCCCGCCTTCCCCGCCCTCCACCCCGGCTCCGGCCCACGACCCCGCCGCCAGTCCCCCGGCTCGGAGGAGGGTTCCCAGCGCTCCGCCCAGGGCAACGGCTCCCAGATCGAGGGCCGAGAGGGGAGCCCTGTGGGTTCGGGCCTCCGGCGCCATCAGGGATTCAGCCGCAACAGCTCCACACTCCACACCAGGTCGAAGAGGGCCCAGGCCAGGTAGGGGAGGAGCACCCAGAAGGAGGTCCGGTCATGTCGGAAGACGAGAGCTGAAAGGGCGCCTAGGAGAAGGAATACCGCCCCGGTCCCCAGGACCCCCGCCGTCAGGCTCCGGAGCTCCAGGAAGACCACGTTCCACAGTTCGTTGACCGCCAACACCGATAGGGTGAGCCCCACCGCCCACCGTCGCGGACCCGGACCTGGAACGTGGACCTGTGCCCGGTAGAGGACGATCCCCACCAGGACGTAGTATGCCGCGCCCATGAGTAGGAAGAGGAGGGCAGGCACCGGCAGATCAGGGCGCTCGAGCTCGGCGTACCATCCCTCCGCCTGGGCCCCGGCGCCGGCGAGGCCGCCGAGCACGATGAAGGCGAGGCAGGCCACCACCGCCACCGCCAGGGGGCGGGTGCGCACAGAGACGGTGTCCGACGGATAGCCGGAAGAAGAAGCCATGATGGCGAGCGATGTCCGGTCAGAAGGGGAAGAGGAGGGGGACGAGGAGCGCTGTGACGATGAGCACCAGTACCTGCAGCGTGACGCCCACCTTGAAGAAGTCCCCGAACTTGTAGCCACCGGGGCCCAGCACCAGGGTGTTCACCGGTGAGGCCACCGGGGTGGCGAAGGCGGTGGAAGCGGCTACGGCAATGGTCATGAGGAAGGGCTCCGGGTTCGCGCCGATCCCCATGGCCAACTGAAATGCAATGGGAGCCAGGAGTACCGCCGTGGCTGTATTGGAGATGACCTGGCTCAGGATAGAGGTGAGGAGGAAGAGCACCACCAGGAGGAGGACAGGCGTGGCACCCTCCATGACCCCGGCGATCCCGTCCACGATGAGCTGCATGCCCCCTGTCTTCTCCAGCGCCGTGGCCATGGGGAGGATACCGGCGATGAGCACCACGCTCTCCCAGTTCACTGCCCGGTAGGCATCAGCCGCTGAGACGGCGCCGAAGAGGACCATGGCCACCGCCGCCAGGAGCACCGCCGTTACCGCCGGCACGATGTTGAAGGTCATGAGGAGGAGCATCCCCAGCATGACCACCACTGCCACCGGCGCCCGATCCAGGGGTTTGAGGGCCGGCTCCATCTCCCGGGGCGCCATGGCTACCACGAAGTCCCGACCCTCCTGTCGGAGCATGCGGATGCGGTCCCACGGCCCCTGCACCAGGAGCATGTCCCCGAACTCCAGGGGCATCTCCCGGATGTCTCCCGTGACCTTCTCTCCCATACGCTTGACGCCCACCACCGAGAGTTGGTAGCGATCCCGGAATCGGATCTTCCGGAGAGAGCGCCCCACCAGGCGGGAGCGGGGTGTGAGGAGGACCTCGGCGATCCCCGTTTCCCGCGCCAAGGGGTCGCCCTTCACGTCATCGTCCAGAAGGGTGACATAGCGGCGCTGAACCATTCGGTTCACCCCCTCGATGTCTCCTTCCACCAGGAGCTCCTGCCCGCCCCGGAGCACGGCGTCGGCCAGCGCGGGTTCGGGCGCTACGGACTCTCCCTTGGCCGCCGCTCTGGGGACGGCGCGAGCCACCTTTCCGGCGATCCGCCCGGACCGAGACGGGCGCCCATTCAGGATCTCCAGCACCGTGACCCCGAAGCGGTCCGGGAGGTTCAGATCCTTCAGCGCCCTGCCCTCTATGGGGCTCCCTTCCCGCACCTTTATCCGGAAGAGCTGTGGGTGGAGGGTCCAGCTTCCCGCCATCTCCTCCACCGAGGGGGTGTCCTTATCCTGGCCCGGGGAACCTGGCGCTGTCCTGTCCGGGAGGAGACGGACCCCCACCACTGCCATGAAGGCGATGCCCACCAGGAGGATTGGGAGGCCGATAGGAGTGAAGGCGAAGAAGCCGAACGGCTCCCGTCCCATACTCTCAAGCTGGGCGCTCACCACCAGATTCGGCGGGGTCCCGATGAGGGTGAGCATCCCCCCGAGGAGGGAAGCGACCGAGAGGGGGATGAGAAGCTTGGATGGGGACATGTCCCGGGCCCAGGCCAATCCCACCACCACCGGGAGCATGACGGCCACAGTTCCGGTGGAACTCATGAAGCCCGAGAGGAGGGCCACCAGGAGCATGATGACCACCAGGAGGCGGACCTCGCTGTCCCCGGCCAGCTTCTGGGGCCAACGCCCCATGGCCTGGGCCACCCCCGTCTGGAAGAGTCCGTCTCCCACCACGAAGAGGGCGGCGATCATGAGGACAACCGGGTCCGAGAACCCCGCTAGCGCCTCGGTGGGGGTGAGGATGCCGGTGAGGAGCAGCGCAAGAAGCGCCAGCAGAGCCACCACATCGAGCCTCAACCTCTCCGTCACGAAGAGGACGATGGTGGCAATGATGATCCCGTAGACCAGGAGGATCTCGGCGGTCATGGGCTCCGGAGGCGGTGGGTTCGGGGGTGTCTAGGGTAGAGCGGCGGCTTCCGCAATCGGGAAGGCTAGTGATCTGCCGGGGGATCCTTCAAGGCCTGTGACCTGTTCGTCGTTCGGGGCCCGCCCAAAGCCGGGGATGTATTCATGGGTCGGGAGGCAGCCCGGGCTGTGACCCGTTCATCGGTCGGGGGCCGCCGAGGATCGCCCGCGTCGGTCCCTCACCCCGGACGCATCATCCTTGACGCCGGTGAAGGAGCCTCTTCTATTGCCAAGTCTTTCCCCAGGATGTTCCAGCGCCGCCCCCACCCTGTGACCCGGAGGTTCCTCCCGTGAGCCCTTCGCCCCGTTCGTCCGACGCGTCCGCCAAGCCTGCCCGGGAGCTGTGGGGCACTCGATGGGGGTTCGTCATGGCCGCCGTAGGAAGTGCGGTGGGCCTGGGGAACATGTGGAGATTCTCGTACATCGCGGCGGAGGGGGGCGGGGCAGCCTTCCTCTTCATGTACATCATCATGATCGCACTGCTGGGGATTCCCCTTATGCTGTGCGAACTCACAGTGGGGAGGAAGACGCAGCTATCGCCAATCGGTGCGCTCCGGGGTCTCGGCGGACGGGCCTGGGTGCCGCTGGGGATGCTCTTTGTCCTCACCGGTTTCTTGATCCTCTCCTACTACTCGGTGATCGCCGGGTGGACCCTCCGCTTCGCCGCCGAGTCAATCACCGTGGGCTTCCCTGAGAATCCTGGGGCCCACTTCGGAGAGATCTCGGCGGGGCTGTCGGCGGTGGTGTGGCACCTGGCCTTCATGGCGCTCACGATCGGCATCGTCATGGTGGGTGTGCAGAAGGGGATCGAGCGGGCGGCACTCATCCTCATGCCCAGTCTCGTACTCATCGTTCTGGGGCTGGCCATCTGGGCCGCCTTCCTGGACGGGGCAGGGGAGGGGTACGCCTTCTACCTGCTTCCGGATATGGGACAGCTCATGGATCCTACCGTGATCCGGCAGGCCACCGCCCAGGCCTTCTTCTCCCTCTCCCTGGGCATGGGGGCCATGCTCACCTTCGCCTCCTACCTTTCCAAGGATACGGACCTGAATCAGGAGGCGGTGACCATCTCTTTCGCCGACTTCGGTGTGGCGTTTCTGGCGGGATTGGTGGTCTTCCCCGTGGTCTTCGCGTTGGGGCTTCAGGGTGACGTCTCAGCAAGCACCGTGGGGGCGCTCTTCATCTCCCTCCCCGGCGCCTTCGCCGATATGGGTGGGATCGGGCGGCTGGTGGGTTTCCTCTTCTTTCTGGCCCTTTCGGTGGGAGCCGTCACTTCCGCCATCTCACTGCTGGAGGTGGTGACCTCGTCCATCATCGATGAGACCGGGATGGGACGCCGGAATGCCGCGATCGGGATGGGGATCCTCATCGCCCTGTTCGGTCTCCTGTCGGCCTTCAACACCGATGTGCTGGGGCTGGTGGACGCCATCGCCGGAGACCTCTTCCTGGTCATCGGCGCCCTGGCCATGTCCATCTTCGTGGGGTGGGCCATGAAGGCCGATCCGGTAGAAGAGCTTCGTCGAGGCGCTGGGAAGCGGTTCTACTCCCTGATTCCCTTCGTAGTGGTCCTAATCCGCTTCGTCCTTCCGCCCGTCATCGCCGTGATCCTCTTCTTCGCCCTCCAGGATACGTGGGGAGCCATCACCGGGTTCTTTGCGGGCTAACGCCCAGGCCAGGAAACGCCTAGGCCAGGTAACACCCAAGGCAGAGAACACCCAAGGCAGGTAACGCCCAAGG
>SKJY01000125.1 GCA_007121775.1 Gemmatimonadota bacterium | reverse complement strand
TGGCGGTGCGGAGGACGACGTGGACGCGCATGACGGGGAGGCGTCCGAGCGGGGCACCGTGGATATCCCCCGGAGGGTGACGGCCTGTGCCGAAGGCGTCTCCGCGGAGACTTCCACGGAGAGGGTGGCCGGGGGAGCGTTCCAAGGGGGTGAGGCCGGGCCCGAAAACGGTTCCGCGGAAAGCTGCGACCAGACCGCAACCCCCGCAGCGGCGGAATCCGCCACTTCCTCGGATGCGCCCGAACACTCGGGCACCACCCGTGGGCGATGCGGCTGCGGCGAAAGTTTCCTGGCATCCCACAAAGACACCGCCCCCCTCTCCGGCACCCGCCCCGAGCGCTACCAGGTTGTACTCCATACGGATATGGCTACCCTCCGGACCGGCGGTGGGGAGGATGCCGGCTGTAATGGGGACCACACCGTCGCCAACGGCGCCCGCCCCACAGACGCCCCCTCCCACACCCACTTCCTGGAGCACGCCCCGGGCCGCTCCCACCTCGCGGACGGCACCCGAGTCTCCGCGGAGACGTCCCGGCGACTCTGCTGCGATGCCGCCGTGGTGCAGGCCACACGCGGGCCCAACGGCGAAGTGCTGGATGTGGGCCGCCGCACCCGGACCATCCCCCCCGCCCTCCGCCGGGCCCTGGAGATCCGGGACGGGGGCTGCCGCTTCCCCGGGTGCGGGATCCGCTTCTGCGAGGGTCACCACATCGTCCACTGGGCCGATGGTGGGGAGACGAAGCTCTCGAACCTGGTGCTCCTCTGCCGCTTCCACCACCGGGCCGTCCACGAGGAAGGGTTCTCGGTGAAGGTTGTGCCGGGCCGCGTGGGCACGAACGGGAAGGCGGGCACCGGCGACCGCATCCGCTTCTTCGACCGGAACGGCTGGCCCCTCCCGGATGCGGCGCCCCCGCCTCCGCTGAAAGACCCGTTCGCCGATCTTCTGACCAGGCACAGGGAGCAGGGCTTCTGTCCGAACGGCTACACCCCCTCAGCCAGGTGGAAGCGGGAGGCAGACATTCCTTGGGAACTGGAAGCCAGCGCGTACGAAGCGCTGGACAGTGAGCTGGTGGTGTGATCTGGAAGAGCCTCTATACGGAGGTTAAGGCTCCGTCCCGCCTCGCTCCAACGGCGGCACCTCCCAATCGTACTCCATATATGCCGCCGTCTTTCGCGCCACCTCTTCTCCCAGGAGCCGGCTCACCACGTACAGACTCATGTTGATTCCCGCGGAGATCCCGCCACTCAGGATGATCTGGCCGTTGTCCACATACTTCACGTCCCGCACCAGGGTGGCCGTCGGGGCCAACTCGGCGAGCATCTCGAAGGAGCCGTGGTGGGTCGTGGCCTCGAGCCCGTCCAGGAGGTCGGCCTTGGCCAGCAGGTACGCTCCGGTGCAGACGGAGAGGAGCCGCTCCACCCGCCCCGCCTGCCGCCGGATGTAGGCCACGACATCGGCGTTGTGGATCAGGCTCCGAGTCCCCCAACCACCGGGAATCAGAAGAACGTCGGGTTCGGGCGCTCCCTCCAGATCGTGATCCGGAATCACCTTGAGGCCGTTTCGGGCCACGATGGTGCGCTCCTCAGGGGCGATCAGATAGACATTAAACGCCCCTGAGCTGAAGTAGTTGGAGACGCTGAACACTTCGAAGGGACCGCAGAAGTCCAGCACTTCCACGTCATCGAAGATCATGATGGCCAGATTACGGGGCATGGTGCGGCTCTCCTCACCCATCCACCGCCGGCCCCGCTTCCGGCTCGAGCCAGTGGACGAACCAGCTCCGGAGGCGGGTGAGGCGGTCCACCAGGAGCCAGGGCTCGCCGGTGCGGGAGAGGCCGTGGGACGACCGGGGGTAGCGGACGAACTCCACCGGGACCCCCAGGATGTCCAGCGCCCGGAACCACATCTCCCCGTCCTGCATGGGGGTGCGGTGATCGTATTCGCTGTGGATGATGAGGGTGGGTGCGGTGACGTTCTCCACGTACGACCAGGGCGAAGCGGCCCGGTAGCGCTCCCGCTCCTCCCAGGGGGTGCCGAAGAACTCGAACTCCAGCGTCCCCAGGGCGTCAGAGGTTCCGTGGAGGGTCTCCAGGCTCACGATGGAGCGGCTGGTGACGGCGGCGGCGAAGCGGTCGCTCCGGGCGGTGAGCCAGTTCGTGGCGTACCCGCCGTAGCTTCCCCCCGCTACCCCCAGGCGGGCCGGGTCGATCTCCGGATACCGCTCGAGGACGGCGTCCACCCCGCTGAGGAAGTCCTCCTCGTCCATGAGCCCCCACTCACCCCGGGTGGCGTACATGAAGTCGTGCCCGTACCCCGATGAGCCCCGGGGATTGGGGTAGAAAACGTAGAACCCCGCTGCCGAGAGCATGTGGAAGGTCTGGAAGAAGGTGTTCCCGTACATGGCGTGGGGTCCGCCGTGGATCTTGAGCACCATGGGGCGCGATGCGGGGCCGGGCCGAGCGGCGCCTCCCGCCTCCACGGGGGCGATGACCCAGCCCTCCACCTCGGTGCCGTCGCCCACCGTCCAGGTGATCCGTTCGGCGGGGTTCAGGATGAGGCCCTCCATCCAGGCGTCATTGAAGTCCGTGAGGCGAGTCTCGCCGCTCCCGTCGCCGGCGGCCACGAAGAGCTCACCGGGGCGGGCGGCGTCGGTGCTCACGTAGGCCATCCAGGATCCGTCGTGGGATTCGGAGACGCCCATGAGCTGCCGGTCGCCATGGGTCACAGCCACCGGGGCGGTCGCGGTCGCCCCGGTGTCAGCCGGCGCGGCTCCACCGGGCTCGGCCCCACCGGGCTCAGCGGGCTCGGCGGGCGCGGCACCCCCGGCGGAGTCCAACTGGATCTCATAGACGTGGCGGTTCCCGTGGTGGGCGGTCTCGAAACGGATTCGCGTCCCGTCTGCGCTCCAGCGGGGGGCGCCCAGCGCCAGGTCACGACTGTCGGCGATCACCGCTCCCCCGCTGCCAGGCATCCCGTCAACCCCGTCGGGCGCCCCGGCGGTTCCTGTACCCGTCCCGTCCACCCCCACCGGCACCCCGTCAGCCCCCACCGGCACGACCACCAACTCCGTCGGATCACCCGGCTCGCGGGTTCGGAGGAAGGCCAGCCGGCCTCCGTCTGGCGCGAAGGCCGGGGCCGAGTGGACGCCGTCCCCGGGGGTTACCCGCTGGACCTCTCCTCCCTCACGCCCCACCAGGTAGAAATCCGAGAGGCGGGTGTAGGGATCGGTGTGGGCCAGCTCGTTTCCGGTGAAGAGAAGCCGTCGCCCGTCCGGCGACCAGACCGGGCCTCCCACATCGAAGGCCACATCGGTGATCTGGCGCGGCTCGCCGCCGGACGCTTCCACCACGAAGAGCTGGCTCCGGGGCTGGGCGTCGGGGTGGGGGAGGAGGGGGAGGATCCCGTCGCTCTTGTACCTGGACTGGGTGATGACGCGTCCGTCGAAGCGCTCGGCGTCGGCGGTCTCGGTGATGGCGTCAGGTGCGATCCACCCTGGGCGTGGCCCCTGCCGCTCCTCGCTCTCGGGGCGGGTCACGTAGGCGATCCAGGCGCCGTCCGGCGACCAGATCGGTGCCGCCTCCACCCCCGGGATCCGGAAGGCCTCGCCGCCGGGGCCGTCCATGCGGAGGAACCAGGTGGACGCCTCATCGTCCCGCCGCGACTGGAACGAGAGAAGCCGCCCATCCGGCGACCACCGGGGGCTCGAGGAGTCCCGGGTGGGGTCGGTGAGGGGGGTGGGCTCGGCCACCGGACGCCCTTCCTCCAGTTCCACGAGCCAGATCCGGCGGTGGCGGCGGTTCTCCTCCTCAGAGACGGTGGTGACGGTGAAGGCCACCCGGTCCCCGGCGGGGGAGAGAGCCACGTCACCCACGAAGGTCATCTGGTAGTAGTGGGCCGGCATCACGCCCCGAGGCTCATCGGGGTCGGGGTGCAGCGCGGGGGCAACGGCTAGGTGGGCCGCTCCCGGTGCCAAGGGCGCAGTACCCGCTGCCGGCGCCGGGTTCGTCCAGGATGCAGCGCTCGGGGCAGCGACCCCCACGCCCGGGGCAGCGACGCCCACGGCCGGGGCCGCGAGGAGCCCCACCACCAGGAGGGAAAACAGGAGCCGTAGGGTCGGGCGGGCGCCGGAAGGGTCGGTTCGGTGAGCAGCGCCGGTTCGGTGAATGGCGCCGGGGCGCCCGGTGGGAGCACGGGTCATGGTCAGCCTCGTTGGGATCCGCGGCGCCCACGGAGTCCGATGGCGCCCTTGAGCCCCACAAAGTACAGGGGCGTCAGGAGAAGGAGGAGGAAGGTGTAGCGCAGCGTGGCCCCCTGGAGGAAGGCGACCACGAAGGGCGCGATGACCGACACCAAGAGGATCAGGGCGCTGAATGAATTCCCCCGGTAGGCGATGCTGGCCAGAAGGGGCGGCAGCGGTGCCGCCACCAGGCAGAGGACCGGGAAGAACCAGCCCACCCCCTCAGCGAGGTAGAGGAGCAGCGCCAGGATCAGGAGGAGCGCGCTGTGGCCGAAGGAGGCGTACATGAGCATCCTGACCCGCTGGTGGGCCAGGCGGATGGAGGGAGCCAGCTCCCGGGGCTTCCGGGGGCGAGCGGTGCTTCCTCCCTTGGACTTCCGTTTCGGTGAACCCTTGGGCATGGTGCGTGGACGGGTGTGGGGCGCGGTAGGGCGCGGGATTGCCGGAGGGGGCGGTAGGCCCGGTGCCGGAGAGGTCGACGGGTCCAGTGGTCACTTCCGCCCCTTCCGGGGTATGGATCTTTCAGGAGGTCGCTATGAACCTCCGCCGATGGAGGGACCAGGGGACCGCCTCAGGAGGCTTAGGATCATGACTCGACGGAAATTCCACAACCGGGGCGCCTCAAGCGATCTCCCCGGCCTCAGCGGGGAGCGCCGAACTCGCCGCCTTCAGGGGGGCGGGATGAAACGTGGCGGCCTCCTTCGCCTGCTCCTGGCGGCGGTGGTCATCCCCCTCCTCACCGCCGGGTGTTTCCTCCGCAGCGACCGGGCCGATGGAGACCCCTTCCAGGGGCGGGACCGCTCCGGCCCCATGACTCTGGAGGTCCTGAACGACCACTTCAACGACGCCCGGATCTACACCCTCTGGAACGGGAATCGGCGCCGCATCGGGACGGTGATCGGGAAGACCCAGGAGAGCTTCGAGATCCCGGTGGGCCACGGCGACCTGCGGGTTCAGGTGGACTTCATCGCCGCCGGCGGGTTCACCACTGATCCCATCACCGTGTGGCCGGGAGAGGTGGTGCAGCTTGTGATCCCCTCCGCCTCCCGGGGGCGCCTGATTCCCCGCTCGCTCGAGTGATCACGACCCGCTCTCCTCGATGACCACCACCCGGTCTCCGGCGGCCACCGTGTCCCCCTCGCTTACCTCCACCGACTGAACCACCCCGGCCACCGGCGCCGAAAGGGTCGTCTCCATCTTCATGGCCTCGGTGACCAGGAGGGTGTCGCCGCGGGCCACTGTGTCGCCCACTGCCACCTTCACCTGGAAGACGCTGCCGGCCATGGCCGCGCCCACCTCTCCCGGGCGGGTCCGGTCGGCCTTGGGGCGGGTGGGGATGTCGGCCGTGGCGGTCTGATCCACCACCTGCACCGCCCGGGGCTGGCCGTTCAGTTCGAAGTGGACCCGGCGGGTGCCGTCTTCCTCCACCGGTCCCACCGCCGAGAGGCGGATCACCAGCGTCTTCCCCTCCTCGATCTCCACGATCGTCTCTTCCCCCACCTCCATCCCGTACAGGAATGCTACCGTATCGAAGGTCCGCACCTCGCCGAACTCCTCCTTCCGCCGGGCGAATTCGCTGAAGACCTTGGGGTAGAGCGCGTAGGAGAGGCGCTCCCGGGGACGGGGCGGCCGGCCGAGAAGGGGGGTCAGCTCCCGGTCCTTCGCGTCCCAATCGTAGGGCTCCAGATCGGCGCCGGCCCGGTGGGTGAGGGGCTCCTTCCCCCTGAGCACGATACGCTGAAGCCGCTCCGGGAACCCGCCGTGGGGCTGGCCCAGGAGTCCGGCGAAGAAGTCCACCACCGACTGGGGGAAGTCGAACTCCTCCCCGGCCTCGTGGCGGGCGTAGATCTCTTCAAAGGTAAGCTCGTTCTGGACCAGGTACATGGCGAAATCGGCCACCACCTTGCT
>SKJY01000135.1 GCA_007121775.1 Gemmatimonadota bacterium | reverse complement strand
GGGGTCCGGCTCGTCCTCCTTGAGCACGCTCCGCCTCCCCAGCGCCACACCCAGGACGGCGATGAGGAGGAAGATCCCCAGGTAGTGGATGAGCTTGTAGGTGAAGTAGGTCATGGGAGGTAGGGGATGATCGGGTCCGTCGTGACGAGCGTCGCCGTCATCCTCCTCCCGGGGGAGCCAGGAACAGGCCCTTGGCAGCGGCCCGTTTGGCCAGGGCGCGTCCGATCTTCCCCTTGGGGATTTCGACAACGGTCTCGCCGATCAGACGCACCTCCTTCCCCCCTGCCGCCAGGAGTCGGCCGGCCACCTCCGCGCTTTCACACTCCACCACCAGGGTGCGGCGGACCTGGAGACGCCGGGCCCGCCCGAACCAGGCCCGAATCTCGTGCTTCACATTCTCAGGCACGGGTTGGGCCGAGGCGGCTTCCAGCGTTTCCAGTACTTCCTCGACCCGCACCCCGGCGGCGGCCGCCGTGTAGGCGGCGGTCCGGGTGAGCCGGAAGAGGATGCCGACCCCGTGCCCGCGCCGTTCAGCGAACCGGGAGATGGCGGCCTCGGTCTCCGGAGCCGGTCCCAGGAAGACCACATCGAAGTCGGGCTGAACCACCACCCTTCCCGCCTCATCGGGTCTTTCCAGCTCCAGTACATCCGTGAGTCCCACTAGGTACCGGCCCACGGGGGTGAGCTTGAAGAGGAGGTCTCCCTCGTCGTCGATCCCGATCCGGATCCCTCCCACCATCATGAGGCGGTTCAGTACGAAGGCGTGAAGTTCGCGCTCCCAGATCAAACACCTGCCCTCGGGTGTGTCGTGGTGCCAGGACCACGCGAGCTCAAGCCGTGGTTCCGGCTCCTCCAGAGGATTGTGCTGAGACGCTTCGTATTCCAAGAAATCATCGAGCCTGACGAAGTGCTCCGTGCCTACCCGCTCCACCGCGGATCGGATGGCCGAAGCGAGATCTCGCACCGAGCCGCGCAGTCGACCTGTATACCCGAGATCGAAGTAGTGGACTGAGTCATCCAGTTCTTCATGGAATCCGAAGCGAGAAGCGGACAGGCCTCCGGCGAGATCCTCCGAATCAAGATCCTCGGGGGCATCTGCGAACCCCTCCCCAAGCCGCCATTGATCCACGATGAAGCGGAGCTGTCGGCCGGGCCCCAGAGCAAACCACTCCGAGGCATCCTCCGAGGGCACCAGCCCGATCCGGCCACCGGAGAGCCTCCGACCCTTCAGCAGATCCAGGTTGTAGAGTAGTGCCCGCGCCCGCTCCAAGCGTACGTGGGGAGTGAGCCCCTCAATGGCCTGGATCAGCCATGCCGGGAGGGGGATCAGGGCACTCTCCAGCTCCTCCGCCGTCTTGGCGTATAAGGCTCCGTCATTCTTCCGGATCCGCAGGGGCTCGGCCGCTGCCGCCATGAGCACGGCGCCGGCATCCCGAACCAGGACCGGACCCGCCCAGCTCTGCGCGGCTACCCGTTCGGGTGGGGGGTCGGGAGGAGGGGCAAGCTTCCGCTGCACGGCCGGCGGCCAGAGTGTCAGGCCCGGCTCGGCCAGAGACGAGCTTCCGTCGAGGAACACCGGGAAGACGACCAGGTTCGCGATGGCCACATTCACCGCCGTCCATCGCTCTTCCGGGTCCAGGTCATCGAGTCGCCCCGGGATCTCCCCCAGTCGCATGGGACTCAGGGTCTCGAGGAGCTCGGCCGTCAGGCGCTGGGCTGCCCGGAGGGTGCGCTCTGAGGCGCGGTCTCCCAGAACCTTCTTCTTGACGAAGCTTCGAGGCCAATCGATGGACGATACCTTTGCAGCAAGCGCCTCATGGCTGTAGGTGTGGATTTTCGCTGCGGACGCGATATCCTGCCGTTCCCAGGCGACCAGGAGCTCGGTGTTGTAGAGGACCAGTGCGGACTGGGTGTTCTTCTCAAGCACCGGGTTTCGAACCATGAACCGGAGTGCGCGGACCAAGGGGTGCGCCTTGGGGTGGACGAACGCATTCTTCCCCTGGGTCGTCACCAGGAACTCGTGGCGCACCAGAGTGCCGAGATCTTCCCCGAACCTTGAAGCCACCACCTTGTCGCTGGGGCGGAGCGAAGCAAATGTCTCGCGAGACTCGGGCGACAGCATCTGCCACACCGGGAGCCGACGGTAGAGATCGGACCAGTCGAGATCTTCGAAGAGCATATCCGAGCCGGGCTTCTGGGTTAGCGGAGGAGTCGGAGATTGCCCGGCCGCGCCTCTGGTTCGGCGTCAGTGGGAAGTGCACCGTCCACGATACGGTAGCCGTACCCCTGCTCACAGAGGAACCGCTGCCGCTGCAGGGCGAATTCCTGCTCCACCGTATCCCGGCTCACCAGGGTGTAGAAGTGAGCCTGATTGCTCCCGGATTTGGGCCGGAGGAGCCGCCCCAGTCTCTGCGCCTCCTCCTGTCGGGATCCGAAGGTCCCGGATACCTGGATGGCCACCGAGGCGTCCGGGAGATCCACTGCGAAATTCCCCACCTTGGAGATGGCGAGGACGGGCACCTCCCCGTTCCTGAACCGTTCGTAGAGGGTCTCCCGCCTGCGCTGTGACGTGGTCCCGGTAATCACCGGGACCTCGAGCTCCCGGGCCAGGCTTCGGATCTGATCCACATAGGTGGCCATGATGAGGGTCGGTTCATCCGGATGCCGCGCCAGGACCTCCCGGATGACCGCAGCCTTGGCAGGGTTCTCCGCCGCAATCCGGAAGCGGCGTCGGGGGTCGGCCACGGCATAGGGCATCCGCAGTTCGGGAGGAAGGGGGAGCCGCACCTCAACGCACTCGGCGCTGGCGATCCAGCCCTGCCGCTCCAGCACCTTCCAGGGGAGATCCAGCTTCTTGGGACCGATGAGGGCGAAGACATCGTCCTCGCGGCCGTCTTCCCGCACCAGGGTGGCGGTGAGGCCCAGACGCCGCCTCGCCTGGAGCGATGCCGTGATCCGAAAGACCGGTGCCGGAAGGAGGTGCACCTCATCGTAGATGATCAGACCCCACGCCCGGGTGTCGAACAGGTCCAGGTGGGTGAAGGAGGCTTCCTTGGACGGTCGGTGGGTCAGGATCTGGTACGTTGCGATGGTCACCGGACGGATGTCCTTGCTCTCGCCGGTATACTCCCCGATGTCCTCCGGGCGAAGGGTCGTTCGCTCCAGGAGTTCGCGAACCCACTGCCGGGTGGCGGTGACTCCGGTGGTGAGGATGAGGGTCGACGTCTCGAGCTCAGCCATGCAGCCCATCCCCACCACGGTCTTGCCGGCCCCGCACGGTAGGACCACCACGCCACTCCCGCCCCGCGCCTCCCCCTCTGCGTGGAAGGCCGCCACCGCGTCCCGCTGGTACGGGCGGAGGGAGAAGGTCTCGCCACTCCGGGTTTCGCTCCGGAGTGCCACCGCCAGCGCCTCCCCTTCTACGTATCCGGCCAGGTCTTCCGCCGGCCAGCCTGCCTTCACCAGAGCCTGCTTCAGCACGCCGCGGTTTCCGGTGGTCACCGCAAAGGTGCAGGGTGAGAGCCTCTCCCCCAGCACCGGGGCCACCTCTCTATGCCGAGCGATCTCCTCGGCGAGCGCCTCATCGTCGCACTCGAGGAGCAGTCCATTGTCTCTTGCGGAGAGTCGGAGGCGGCCGTAGCGCGATCCGAACGCCAGGACCTGCTGCGCCACGTGCTCCGGCACCGGGTACTTGGCGTAGCCGGTGAGGGCCTCCACGATGGCCTCGGGGGTGAGCCCCGCCGCCCGTGCATTCCAGATGGAGAGCGGGGTGATCCGGTAGGTGTGGATGTGCTCCGGTGACTTCACCAGCTCGGCGAACCCCACCAGCGCGTCCCGGGCCTCGGCGTAGCGGGGGCTCGCTACCTCCACCAGCACGGAGAGGTCGCTCTGGACGATGAGAGGGTTGTCGGGTCTGGGGGAGTTTGGTGTCATGGGGTCTCTCGGGGCGTCTGGGGAAGCTTCACCTGTCGGCTGCCGTGGGTTTCAGGTACGTCTCCCACCAGTCAAGTTCGTGCATCATCCGGTGCACAACATTCCAGTGTCCCCGGATCCCGTGGGCCTGCCCCTCGTAGATGATGAGGCGCGACGGGACCCGCTGCCGTTTGAGGCAGGTGTAGAGCTGGATGGAGCCCTCCAGCGGAACCCGGTAGTCCACCTCGCCGTGGACGAAAAGGGTGGGGGCCTGGACACCCCCGCAATTCAGGGCCGGGGACTGGGCCACCATGATCTCCCGCGCTCTCGGGTCCCAGGGTGGTCCGAAGAACTCCGTGTCCTTGGTGCGCGCCACGTCCGAGAGGGCGTAGTTGCTGGTCCAGTTCGATTCGCCTGCGCCGGACACGGCGGCCCGGAAGCGGTCCGGGTAGCGGGTGATGAGCCAGTTGGTGAGGATTCCGCCGTAGGAGTGTCCTGTGGACCCCACGCGGTCCGGGTCCACGCCGAAGTGGGCGATGAGATGATCCACGCCGGATAGCACATCTTCTCCGTCCAGGTTCCCCCATCCGCCCCAGGTAGCCCACTTGAACTCGGTGCCGTAGCCGGTGGAGGCCCGGAAGTTGGGCAGGAACACCACGTATCCGTGGGCAGCGAAGAGGGAGTTCTTGAAGTTGAACCCGTAGCCCGAGGCGGCGTGGGGGCCTCCATGGTTCACCACCACCAGCGGGTAGCTCCGGACCTCCGGATCGTACCCTGGGGGAAAGAGGAGGAAGCCCTCGATCTCGGTCCCGTCATAGCTGGCCCAGCGGATGGTTTCCGGTGGGCGGGAGGCCAGCTCCACCTCCGCCAGGAAGTCCGCGTTCACATCGGTGAGACGCCGCTCGCTGCCGCCGTCCAGATCGGCGGACCAGAGGTCGGAGGGGCGGTGGAACTCACCCACCGTGTAGGCAATGCGTCGGAACTCCCGGTCAAAGGACAGGTTGCCGATGCGCCGGTGGCCGGTGGTGATCTGCTCCACCGGTCCCCCCCGGACGGCGACCCGGAAGAGGTGCACGGCCCCACCGATGCCACCGGTAAAGTAGATGTACTCGCCGTCCGGGGCCCAGCGGGGAGCGGAGGGGTCCAGGTCCCAGTCCGCCGTGAGGTTCACCGCCTCCCCTCCCTCCACCGACTCTATGTAGAGGTCCCTGGGGCCGCCGTGGTCCAGCCCCCCCTTGACGATGAGATCCGTGCCCCAGGACCGGATGTAGGAGATCCACCTTCCATCAGGAGAGACATCCACATTTCCGTAGTTGTATCCGTCTTCCGTGAGGCGGGTGAGTTCGCCCTCCACCGTCACCCGGAAGATGTCGGTGGAACCGTAGGCCACCTCGTCCAGGATCCCCTCGTTGGCGGTGAAGAGGAGGGCGTCGCTGCCGGGGAGCCAGCGGAGGCCGCCAGCCTGCAGCCCCAGAGCAGTAAGCTGTCGGGGTGCTCCATCGCCACTCGCAGCCTCGACGAACACCTCCCGGGCGGGCTCGCTGGCCGGGTCCGGGAGGGGGAAGGATCGGCCATCGGCACGGAACGGGTACCAGTCGAAGTCTGCTCCCTGGAAGCGCTCCTGATGGCGCCTCTGGAAGTCGGTCATGGCCCGCTCCGGACGGGGCTCCCGCTCAACGGGCTCGATGCGCGCCCGCCGCCGGCCGTCCGGGCTGATCAGGCCATCGGGCTCCGGGGTGGGGGCAAGGTTGGGTGTGGTAGCGGGCTCCCCGGGGTCCCGGATCCAGACTGTGTCCCTCGCGGTGTAGAGAAGCCTGCTCTCCCCGTTCCAGCGGGGGTCGGTCACATCGTCTCCATCGTGGAGAATGCGGATGGGCGTCGTGGAGCCGTCTGCCGCCACGACCCAGACTTCGCGGTGGGTCCCGTTGTCTTCTTCCACCGGGAGCGAGACGGTGTAGCTCACCCACCGCCCGTCAGGAGAGATCTCCGGCGACTCGACGCTACGGATTCGGTAGTAGTCCTCGATCTGAAGGGGGCGGAGTGCCGGGTGGGGATGGGAGCCAGCCGAAGCGGCCGGCGGGTCCGTCGGGTTGGATTGGAGCGCTACCGCCGGGGTGGTCGGGTCGGGGTGCGTCGTCTCCGGGTGTGATTGGGATGCTCCCGCCGTGGGAGTCACCAGGAGTCCGAGAAGCAGAATCGGGAATAGGCGGACCTTGGGGCCCAAGGTCCGGCCCGCCGGACCATTGGATCTTCCTCGACCACCCGATCTTCCACCAGGAGCGGGAT
>SKJY01000283.1 GCA_007121775.1 Gemmatimonadota bacterium | reverse complement strand
GGCCTCAGTGGTACCGCCACAGGAGCATCCTCCCACAACAGCATCCATGAACAAGCCCCAGCCTCCCCATTCAGCCCCTCAGCCACCCCGCTGCACTGAATTTGGAGAAGATCCCTATTTTGACCCACCCTCACCCCGTCACGGTCCTTCAGCGACCAGGTGAATGTTTGTCGGGGCGTCTCGAACTCGGCGGACGTTGCTCACAAGTGCATAATCCTGAACGGAAGCCCGAGAATTTCAGCGCGTTCAGGGTTATGTACCCCTCAGGCGCATACTGCTGAATGCCCCCAATTGTGCGCACCCAGCCCTTTAGAGTTACTCCAGACTGCCACTCCCCTCACGGGATGAGGGTGAGGGGGAGCGTACCGGGGGCTGTGTCGGCGCGCACGCCCTCGATCCCGGCCTGACGAAAATCCCTCGGCGCGTCGACACCGAGCGAGCCCAAGCACGACCCAAACGGGGAAAGCGAGCGACCCCTGGGGAGGTCCCCCTCGCCCGCATCCCCCTGCCATTCCCGATTTACTGCGCCCCCGCCACCGCCAGGCAAGTCGCATCATCGTTCGCCGGAGAGTTGACCCGGCGGGATACCGCATGCCACTTCCACGCGTCCTGGCTCAACGAGCGCTCCATCAGGTCGGACAACCAATCCCGGGTGTCAGTCCAGGGAAGCTCCACATCCAGCCAGGTACTGCGACTCTCCGTAGGAATCACGACGGGCATCCGATCATGAAGATGCCTCAGCGCCGGGGAAGCGCCCATGGTCAGGATGGTAAAGGTCCCTCCGGAAGCTGGCGCAGCCGCCTCTCCGGACTCCCGATCATCGCCTCCCCGGAGCATGTCATCCGGGCCGCGACGCGCCCCGACTGGGTCCAGGGCCCCTTCCTCCCACAGCCCGGCGAAGGTGAAGATGGACCGGTCCGGGCGATGGATCCAGAAGGGCTCCTTGCCGTCGGGTCCGGTTCGCCACTCGTAGAAGCCGTCGGCGGGGATGAGGCATCGCCGCCGTCGAAAGGCATCGCGGAAAGACGGCTTCTGGTGGACGGATTCGGACCTTGCGTTGATGAGAGGTCGGAAGGTCGAGCCCTTCCCCCTGGCCCACGACGGAATGAGTCCCCACCGGAGGCATGCCGCCACCGAAGCCCCATCCCGCCAGATCAAGGCAGGCGCCTCCTGGGTAGGTGCCAGGTTGAACCGGGGTCGCTTGTGGATGAGGCCCTCCACACCGAGCGCCACTTCGAGTGCCTCCTGATCCGCCGTGAGCGTGTATCTTCCGCACATGGATGTCCTCCGGGAGATGCCGGTGATCCGTCACCGGAGTCCGTGGTCTGAAGAATTTCCCGACCCTTCTCCGTAAGGTGGAGGAAGGCAGGCCGGAAACAACAGGGAACGGCGTCCGCCTCCGGCCAGTACCACGGGCCATCCGGAGGGGAACGTCCCCCAGGTGGCCTGGCTCCCGCCTGGCAAGTGCGGGCCCAGGGGACGGGCACGGTACGCTTCCCTGCAATCCAACCCATTTCGGTGTCCTCGCCCGGGCACCATGCGCAAGACATAAACAGGAGCATGACTATGCATCGTTTGTTCACGCGGGGCAGGGTGGCAGCGACAGGTGCCGTCGCGCTGTCCGGCTTCCTCCTCTTCCCCGCCCCTGCGGTGGCTCAGGACGGGCCCACCAACGGAGTGACGGGCGGAGGAGCCATCGAGTTCACGGAGTACCACCTCGACAACGGACTCCATGTGATCCTGGCGCCGGATCGGGGCTCTACCGCAGTGGCGGTGAACCTCTGGTACAACGCCGGGAGCCGGCACGAGCCGCCGGGGCGCTCCGGCTTCGCTCACCTCTTCGAGCACCTCATGTTCCAGGGCTCGGAGAACGTGGAGCGGGGCGAGCACTTTCAGTTCATCGAACGGGCCGGCGGGAGCCTCAACGCCTCCATCACCCAGGACCGGACCAACTACTTCCAGACCGTCCCGCCGGAGCGGATGAACCTTGCCCTCTGGCTCGAGTCGGACCGGATGCGGAGCCTCAGTGTGACCCAGGAGAACATGGCCCGGGAGGTGGATGTGGTCATCGAGGAGCGCCGCCAGATCGTGGACAACTCGCCCTACGGCACCTCGAACCTCCAGGCCGCCTTCTACGCCGTCTACGACTCGGTCTCCTGCTTCGCCTACGCCCATTCCGTCATCGGGTCGGTGGAAGACCTACGGGCCGCGGAACTCGAGGACGTCCAGCGCTTCTTCGACACATATTACGCTCCCAACAACGCCACCCTCACGGTGGTTGGCGACTTTGACGAAGCCGTGGCTCGGGAACTCATCCAGGAGTACTTCGGGGACATTCCCCGGGGCACCGAGCCGGCGGAGGTGATCTGCGAAGATCCCTTCTCCCACCTTCCGGTCCAGATGGAGGTCTTCGACTCCAATGCCCAGCTCGAGGCGGCCTGGATCTCCTACGGAGCCGTGGAGCGGCGTCACCCGGACGCCGCGGCGCTGAACGTGTTGGCCCAGATCCTGGGGAGCGGAGAGAGTTCCCGCCTCCATCAGCGACTCGTGCGCCAGGAACAGGCCGCCCTTCAGGCTGCTGCCCTTTCGGGCCTGCGCCTGGGACCGGGAATCTTCCAACTCATCGGCATCGCCAACCAGGGCGTGGCTGCGGAGCGGCTACTGGAACTCCTGGACGAGGAGGTGGAGCGCCTCATTGCCGAGGGCGTTACCGATGAGGAGCTTGAGCGGGCCAGGAACCAGGTGCGGGCCAGCACCGTCCTCGGACGACAGACTGTCATGGGACGGGCCGAGGCCCTCCAGACCGCCAACCATTTCTACGGAACGCCTGAGGCCGCCAACACCACGGTACAGCGTGTGGACGCCGTCTCCGCCGCCGACGTACAGCGAGTGGCCCGTCAGTATCTGAGCCCGGACAATCGAGCCGTGATCTTCACCCGCCCGGGCACCGGCCAGGACCAGGAGGACGACCGATGACCAGGAACCGTCGAAGCAACTCCGCCGCCCTTCTGGTAGGCGCTGCCTTGGTGGTGACGGGAAGTGCCCTGGGCGCCGAGGGCCTCCTGGCCCAGGTCACCGCTCCCCCTCCACCCCTGGAGGAACGGCCCATCGAGTTCCCGGATTTCCGGGATGTCACCTTGGATAACGGCCTCCGGGTGGTCATCCTCCCCTACGGCACCCAGCCGGTCTTCAGCGCGAACCTCTACCTGCCGGGTGGGGGAGCTCTGGACCCGGCCGACCGCACGGGCATGGCCTCCATGACCGCTTCGGTCCTGACCCGTGGGACTGAGACCCGGAGCGCGGAGGAGATCTCCGCAGCCATCGAGGGAGTGGGCGGATCCCTGAGCGCCTCCGCGGGGCAGGACTTCGTGACCGTGTCCGCCTCGGCGCTGGTGGACCACATGGATGTGGCGCTGGACCTCCTCCAGGACGTGGTCATGAGCGCCACCTTCCCGGAAGACGAGGTGGAGTTGACCCGTCGACAGACCCTTT
Source organism: Gemmatimonadota bacterium (assembly GCA_007121775.1). Lineage (GTDB taxonomy): Bacteria > Gemmatimonadota > Gemmatimonadetes > Longimicrobiales > Gaopeijiaceae > PWLA01. Next base: position 16,073 of record SKJY01000283.1, on the reverse strand, counting down.
CGGGCCTTCAGGCTCAGCTTGGTCAGCCCCAGGCCGTGGCCCAGCGACGGTTCAACGCAGTGGTCTATGGCGACGACCACCCCTACGGCCGGGCGCCGACCCCGGCCACGGTGGAAGCCATCACCCGGGACGAACTGGTGGCCTTCCGGGACGACGTCATGCACGCCGGGGGAGCCCTCCTCCTCATCGCCGGCCAGGTCGATCCGGACGCCATGGAAGGGCGCGTGCGGGAGCTCTTCGGTGGGTGGGAGGGGAGAGATCGAGAGCTCCCCACCTTCGTCGCGCCTCCCGAACGGGATGAGGCCGTCATCTACTTCGTGCACCGCCCCGGGTCGGTCCAGTCCGTCTTCGGAGTGGGTCACCTGGGGGTGACGCCGGATCACCCTGATTACTTCGCCCTCACCGTCATGAACCGGGTGCTGGGCGGCGGCGCCGACGCGCGCCTCTTCCAGATCCTCCGGGAGGAGCGGGGCTGGACCTACGGAGCCTTCTCCCAGATCACCCGCCCCGCGGACATCGGGGTGATCCGAGCCATCACCGAGGTGAGGACCGACGTCTCCGACTCCACCTTCGTGGAACTCCTCCACCAGTTCGACCGCCTTCGGGAAGAGCCGGTGCCGGCGGAAGAGTTGGACGGAGCCCGGAACTTCCTGGCTGGGAGCTTCCCACTCCGCCTGGAGACGGCAGGACAGGTGGCGGGCCAGTTGGCCCAGAGCCTGCTACTTGGCCTCCCCCTCGAGGATGTGACCCGGTTCCCGGACCGCATCCGGGCCGTCACTGCCGAGGACGTCCAGCGGGCGGCCCAGGCTCACGTGCACCCGGATCGGGCCGCCATCATCGTGGTGGGCGACGCGGCGGACGTCCTGGAGCAGCTGGAAGGACGCGCCCCCATCCGGTTCTTCGATGTCCGGGGCGAGCCCCTGACCCGGGAGCAGGTGGTGGGATCCGGCGAGCCGGTGGTCTGGGAGGTTGATCGTCTCCGGGAAGGGAGCCGGCGGTACGACCTCTACCTCCAGGACAACCCGCTGGGCGCCGCCGAGTACACCCTGACCCGGGACGGGGACGAGTGGGTTTCCACCGCCGTCATCCAGTCGCCGGCCGGTAGCCAGGAGACGGAGCTGCGCTTCTCGGCCGTAGACTTCTCCCCCATCAGCCTCTCCCAGGATATGGCCCAGGGGATCCAGGCCAACCTCACCGTGGAGGACGGACGGGTAGTGGGCCAGATGAGCCTGCCGGCTCAGATGGGCGGGGACCGGGAAGTGGATGAGGCCCTCGCTCCGGGAGTCTTTCTTCCGGGAATGGAAGAGTTGGCGCTGGCTGTGGCCGACCTGGAGGAGGGAGCCGCCTTCACTCTCCGCTATCTCGACGTGATGCAGGGCGGCCAACGGGCGGTTGAGGCGCGGGTCACCGGCCGTGAGGAGATCCAGGTGCCGGTGGGCACGTTCGACACGTGGCGGGTGGAGCTCTCGGGCGGCGACGTGCCCCTGGTGCTCTACCTCCACGCCGAGGCGCCCCACGTGCTGATCCGCCAGGAGTTCGTGGGTCAGCCCATCCGGCTGGATCTGACGGGGATGGATCAGCCCTGACCGGGGCGCGGTGGGCGAAGGTCAGTCCCCGTAACGGGGCCGATCCAAGGGACGGGGGTGGCGGCCGGTCGGCCGCCACCCCCGCTCTGCTCTGGGGTCTTCTGGCGGGGAGCGCAGCGGGCACGGCGTGGCTCGGCCCCACCCTGGCGAATCTTCCGCCCACCATCGTCCTGTACACCCTCTGGACGGCGGCCCTCCTCCTGCTGGCCTTTCGCTACCGGGCAAGCGGGATCGACCGCTACGGGGTCGTCCTGGGGGGGGCGGTGGCGCTCCGCCTCCTCTTCCTGCCCACAGTACCCGACCTCTCCGTCGACCCCTTCCGCTACCTGTGGGACGGGCTCCTCACCGCCACGGGGATCGATCCGTACCGCTACACCCCCTCGGACCCGGAACTCGTCCACCTCCACGACACCATCCTCTTCCGGGAGATGAACTCCCGGGATTTCCACAGCGTCTACCCTCCCCTGTCCCAGTGGGTCTTCCTAGTGGGGGGAATGGGATGGGACCGCCTGGGCTGGCCCGGAGCCTTCCTTCTCATGAAGGCGGGGATGACGGCGCTCGAGTTGGCCGGCCTGGCGGCGCTGGCGGCGGCTGCCAGAGCCTGGAGTGTGCGCCCCGGGCTCCTGGCCCTCTACGCCCTGAACCCCCTTCCCGTCCTTATGGTGGCGGGGGGCGGGCACTCGGAGGGAGGGTTGGTGCTGGGGCTCGGCCTCCTGGCCTGGGGACTGGCGCACCAGGGGGGGCGGGGGCTGGGGATGGCTGGGATCGTATCGTGGGCGGGCCTGGGGCTCGCCATCCTCTCCAAGGGGATTCCGGCCGTGGGGATCCCCCTCCTCCTGCGGCACCACATCCGGCGGACGGGGTGGCGCGCGACCCTGACCTACGCCGGGATCGGGGCAGTCCCCGCCCTCCTCCTCTCCCTACCCTTCATGACGAGTGGTCTACCCCGGGGCGCCCTGGCCTCGGCCGATCTCTACGTCTCCCTCTTCCAGTTCAACGCGGCCCTGGTGACGCCGCTGCGGACCGCCCTGGACGCCGTCTCCCTGGCGGGAGCGCTGGAAGCAGGGCGCCTCGTGCGGTGGGTCTTCCTGGCGCTGGCGGTAGCGATACTCCTCCGCCACCCAGTCGACCGGGGAAAGGATGTGCTAAGGGGATACCTGGTCCTCCAGGGGCTCTATCTGGTGACGGCCACCACCGTCCACCCCTGGTACCTCCTCTGGGGACTCCCTCTCATTCCCCTGGTGACCCTCCACCGGAGTGCCTGGCTCTGGGCCGGTTGGGCGGCCTTCCCCACCTACCTGGTGTACACGGGCGTTCCCATGCCCCCCCTCTCAATCCTCTTCTGGGCTGGAGTGGCCCTCCTCGTGGTTCCGGACTCCTGGCCCTGGATCCGGCGCCGACTCCTCCCCCTGGCCGGGCGTCGGAAGGCCAGGCAGATCCGTCCCTACCTCCCTGCCCATGGCCTGCTCCTGGATCTGGGAGCCGGCGAGGGGTGGGTGGGGCTGGAGTTGGCCCGACCGGGAACGCTCCAGGTGGTAGCCGCGGACGTAGAGCCCTTCCTGGAGGCGAAGATCCCGGGCTTTGTATTCGATGGCCGGTCCCTCCCTCTGAGCGACGACTCGGTGGATGTGGTAATCCTCTCGCTGGTTCTCCACCATGCGGCGGACCCGGACGCCGTCCTGGAAGAAGCATTGCGAGTGGCTCGGGACCGGGTGGTCATCACTGAATCCACCTTCCGGTGGGAGTGGGAACGGCGAGCCCTGGAGTTGCTGGACCGCTCGGTGAATCGGAAGAGGAGCCCAGAGGCGGGCCGGTGGGAAGAAGCCCCTCTCCACTTCCGTCGGGTACCGGACTGGGTAGAGGCGGTGGAACGACTAGGAGGAAGGGTGGCTGTGAACCGGAGACTGAACCGGGTCGGCCACCGCCATCACCTGCTGGTGGTGATCCCGCCGGACCGGGGTACCGCCTACCCCTCGCTGAACCGCTGGAAGAGTTCCGAACGAAGTCCGTCCATAGAGGGAATGCCTCCACCCCGGGAACGATCCAGAGCCCGGAACACCTGATCCAGGGAGGCTTCCACCTCCTGCCGGACCGGCCCTTCCGGGATGATGGCCTCGAGGATGGGATCTGCCGAGACGCCCCGTCCCACCGCCGGCGAGAACGAGATCTCGCTACGGTGCCGGACCAGGACCTCATGTAGTTCCAGCGCCGCCCGAGTGACGGCGCTCAGGCTCTCATGGCGGGCTTCACGATGCCTCCGGATCCCATCGTAGCGGTCCTCGAAATACTCAAGGAGCGAGGGGTCATCGCCGCTTCCGACCTCCTGGAGACCGGCCCGGGCCCCCTCAAGGTACAGGGAGCGATCCAGGGGTCTGAGCCGGCTCAGCAACTCCCCGTAGCCCTCCCAGAAGGCCCGGATCTCCGGGAAGGCCCGGGCATCGGCCAGATATGCCCCGGCCAACCATTCCCGAGGGGGGGCCGGTCCCAGGTCCAACTCCGCTCGGAGCGAATCCACTACTGCCTCGAACCGTTCAGCCACCCCCCGGAGCCCAGCCTCCACCTGGTCCGTCGCTCCCGGTGGCGGCGGCGAGGTGGCCGGCAGGGTGGGTGTCACCACCGGCGATGCGACCACCACTGGTCCCGATTCTTCCTCCCCACCGCCGGAGAGGAGGAACCAGCCACCGCCCACCAGGAGCAGCCCCGCCACTACGGCGACCGCCGCCAGCGGCCCTCGCCCCCCCCCGGTGGCACGGGCGGTGGGAGGCTTCCGCCCGGATCGAACCGTCGGGGATCCATCGGGATCATCAGGCCGCCACGGGATCGCCTCATCGTCCTGAGCCATCCCGCTGCCGCCCTCCACCTCTTCGGAGGTTTCGTGGAGGGGCGTGGCTCGCGCCTCGGTTGCGACCTGATCCCGGAAGCGGGGTCCCTTCGGCTCGATGGTATCGAGCCCCAGATCCGATGGGGCCGAACCCGGGGGCGGGGTCTCAACACGACTGAGGGCCGTCCAATCGTCGTCAAGAGCACTCCCAGGGCGAATCTCGAAGTCGTCGTCAATCCCGTCATCCTCGGTCTCAACGGCGTGATCCAGCTTCTGCTGCAGGGTAATCGGTGGCTCCGGCTCCTCAGGCGGTGGTGGAGGCAGCGGCTCCGGCTCCACAAGGTCCAGGGAAAGGTCCAGAGGATCGCCATGGCCCGTGGGCTTCCCCGACTCGGCTCCGTCGTCGGGGAGACTCTCCGGAGCCGGCTCCGGGAGGGCTGTCTTCAGACCTGCGGGAAGCCTCCCCTCCGCCTCCAACTCCTCGACGATGAACTGGAACACCGGTATCTTCCCGGCAGGGCTCCATGCGCCCGTGCTCGAGTCGAAGATCTCGTCGGAGGCGCTGACGCGCCCGGCTGCCACCTCGTCATGAAGGTCCTCCACGGCGGCCAGGGAACGCTCCCTGCCGCTGGAATCCCTTACGACGAAACGCTTTCGCTGCTCGTCCCCACTCATCACGGCCCCGAAGTCGCAGTTCAGTCGAGTGGGTCACTCACCGGCCGGATCCTCACCGGCCCGTGTCTGCCCACCCCTTTTCTTGGAGGTCACTCTCGTGCACCGCTCCGCCCCGTCATCCGTCATCGCACTGATCGGCCTCGGCATTCTGGTGGTCGGCCTGGCCATTCAAGGGTGCGAAATGCGCACCACACCGACCCAGACGGTGCGGGACTCAATCGAGCGGCACGGCGGAGAGCGATTCGAGCGTCTGGATCTTGAGTTCGATTTCCGTGGCGACGCCTATCGGGTGGTTCGCGCCGACGGCCGGTTCCTCTATGAACGTAAGTATCGGCAGGATGGTGCATCAATCCGAGACTGGATGGCCAACGAGGGAGTCGGTCGGGAGGTGGAGGGGCAGAGAGTCGAGTTGGACGCCTCCCAGCGAGCTTCGCTTGAGAGTACGGTGAACTCGGTGGTCTACTTCGCCCTCCTTCCCTTTCGACTTCTCGACCCGGCAGCTCGACACCGGGACCTGGGTGAGGCGGAGATCGACGGTGAACCGTACCAGGTTGTGGAGGTCACCTTCCTGGAAGAGGGCGGCGGCCGGGACTGGGAAGACCGATTCGTCTACTGGTTCCATCGGAATGACCACACCCTCGACTTCATGGCCTACCGATTCGACACCGGCGAGGGTGGCACCCGCTTCCGCCGTGCGGTGAATCGCCGTCAGGTGGGTGGACTCCTCCTCCAGGACTGGGAGAATCTGACGGCGGACCCGGCCATCGAAGACATCGCCCGGTACCCGGAGTGGCTTGGGTCTCCCGAACTCCGCCTCGTTTCCATGGTTGAGATGGAGGAGGTCCGGGTCGGGGATCCACCGGATTGGGACGCGCTCTTCCCCACCCCTGACGAGGCGCCCGAGTCCGACCCCTCAGCTGGTGTCCAGGTGGTGCTCTCCACGGACCGGTTCATCTATCCCCCGGGAGGCGAGATGCGGATCCGGCATCTTCTGGTGAACCGGTTGGCACAACCTACCACTCTCCGCTTCCCCACGGCCCAACGCTATGACCTCCTGATTCTTGAGGGAGATGAGGTGATCCACCGCTGGTCGGAGGACCGGGCCTTCGCCCAGGTCGAGGGCGAACTCACCTTGGGTGGAGGGGAGGAAGGACCCGCTCACCAGGAGCTGCTGGAGGCGCCCCGGGATCCTGGCGATTACCGCTTGAGGGTCGTGGTCACAACCGGGGACGGTCCCCTCCAGGCCGAGCTTCCCTTCCGGGTAGAAGCTCCGTAGGGGGATCCTTCCCGGACTCCCCAGCATACAAGCGCCAGAGAGCGATGTGGTCGATTCCCGGGAGTTGTGGATCCCCGGATGTTGCCCCCGCATCGTCGTTCGCGATCCTCACATGTGGTCGCGCTCCAACCATCTCCATCCAATCTTCCCCAGAGGATCTCCATGATGCTCCGTTCGTCGCCCCCCGTGTCCGACGCCCTCCATCCGGGCCGGCCTCCAGCCCTCCGGGTCGGCGCTCCTCAGGTCCGAGTCTCCTCGGGCCTCGTTTCGGCCCTGGCCCTGTCGGCCCTGGGACTTTCCATGCTGCCGGCCACCCTCTCGGCCCAGTCCCCCCAGCAGATCCTTCAGCGAGCCCTCGATGCCCATGAAGCTCGCCTGGCAAGCGTCGATGATCTCACCATCCGTCAGGAGGTCCTGGGTTTCCCGTCCGTGGTCTTCATGGAGAAGGAGATGGTGGACGGCCGGCCGGTCCTGCGGAGCCGCTCCGTCGACGCCGCCGGCATCCCGGGAGGCATGGACCCGGGTGACCTCACCGGCGAGCTATGGTCGGATCCGGTGGGGATGTTCGGTGAGGCGCTGGACCGGTGGTCCATGGAAGGCTCCGGTTCCGTGGACGGTCGAGCCACCTGGAATCTTGTCCTTACCGACTTCGAGGGGCTGGAGTGGGATGCCACCATCCCGGGAGAGGATGCTCCCTTCGCCCCTGGTAGCATTCGGCTGGAGTTGGAGCAGGACCGCTACATCCCCCTTCGCATGTCGCTGGAGGGAGCTGTGGTGGACGGAGGAGAGAGTCGCCCCGTCTCGGTGGATGTGCACTTCTCCGACTACCGCACGGTGAACGGCTACCTCCACCCCTTCCTGTCCATCCTGGAGGTGGATCTCGCCCAGGCGGGTCTCTCGGCGGAGGAGGTGGCCCAGGCCCGGGCCGGGCTCGATGAACTCCGTCGCCAGCTGGAATCCATCCCCGAGGCCCAGCGGGCCATGATGGAGCAGATGATGGGCGACCAGATCCGCATGCTGGAGAATGCTCTCTCCGGTGAGCGGATCCAGATCGAGCTACGGGTCCTGGATCTGCAGGTCAACGCCGGGCCTCCGGCTGAACTGCGGTAGGCTCTTGGGACCACCGGCCGCCCCTCCGGTTGGGGGCGGCCGGTGCCGCGAACAACTTGCGGGATAGGGATCTTGGCCGTATTTGTGAGGTCTTACTCCAACGGAGACGATCCACCATGCTCACGGTTCCGAGGTGCCTGGGGACCCGGGGTCACCGACTCTCACGCCGCGCTGCCGGACCCGCCCCGGCGAGATCCGGTTCCCACCTGATCCTCCTCCCGGTGGCTGCCGCCACCTTTCTCCTGCTGCTCCTCCTCCCTGGCGCCGCATCGGCCCAGTTCCCGGCCACCGGCGCGCCCTACCACGAGGCGGATGTCCGCTTCATGCAGGACATGATCCACCATCATGCCCAGGCCCTCATCATGGCCCGCATGGTGGACGATCGTACCGACCGCAGGGAACTCCGGCTCCTGGCCCGGCGCATCGACCGCTCCCAGGACGACGAGATCCGGATCATGACCCGTTGGCTGGAGGACCGCGGAGAGGAAGTCCCCGAGGTGCGTCTCTACGATCCGCTGGCTGGGGAGCACGGCAATCACGGACACCACGATCATGATGACCACGCCGGCCACCATGATCACCACCACCACGGTCACCATCACGCCCCCACGCACCACGGCGACGAGCATGCCCACCATGACCATTCGGACATGGCGGGGATGCTCTCCGACGAGGAACTGGATCGTCTGGCCGCCTCCCACGGGGCCGAGTTCGAGCGCCTCTTCCTCCAGTTCATGATCTTCCACCACGAGGGGGCCCTCATCATGGTGGAAGAGCTCTTCGCCACCCCCGGCGCCGGGCAGGAGTCGGACATCTTCCAGTTCGCATCGCACGTGGACAGCGATCAGCGAATGGAGATTGTCAGGATGCTCCGCCTTCTCCGGGAAACCAACTGAGACGCCCATCGCGGCGCCGCCTCCCTTCCTCCACCCCTGGATCCCATGACACGACTCGCCACCCCCCGCGCCCACCTGCGGCGGGGACTCGCCGTCCCTGCCCTGGCGCTTGCGGCCACCCTCGTGGCCAGCCCCTGCGCCCTGGACGCCCAGACCTCCTTCACCCCCGGGGGCCCCGACGACCCCCGCATCGGCCTCGGCGCAGGGTGGATGGATGCTGAAGCTGCCTCCTGGAACATGGAGCACCTCTCCTTCACCCCCCGGCCCGAGGGGTTCTACAACCCCGAGACCCCTGGCGACGGACGCTTCTCCAATACGGACCTGGCCTTCCAGGATGGGCTGGCCTATGTAGGCAACTATCACGGCTTCAACGTCTACGACATCACGGACCCCCGGAATCCCATCCTGGTGGCGTCAGTCGAGTGCGCCGGTGGGCAGGGCGACGTCTCGGTCTACGGGAACCTCGTCTTCATGTCGGCCCAGGAGACCCGGGGCCGCCTGGACTGCGGAGACCAGGGGGTGGAGGAGGCGGTGTCGGCGGAGCGCTTCCGCGGTGTCCGCATCTTCGACATGAGCGATTTCTCCAATCCGGTGCAGGTGGCGGCGGTGCAGACCTGTCGGGGTTCGCACACCCACACCCTGGTGGAGGATCTGAACGACCCGGAGACGCTGTACGTCTACAACTCCGGGACGAGCGTCGCCCGGTCCGGTGAGGAGATGGAGGGATGCGCCAACGTCCGGGATCCCGATGACCCCACCACGTCGTACTGGAGCATCGACGTGATCCGGGTGCCGCTTGCAGCTCCGGAGCGGGCCGAACTCATCGACTCACCTCGGGTCTTCGCTGACCTGGAAGAGGGCACCATAGCCGGGCTCTGGACCGGAGGTGACCACGGCGAGGGCACCCAGACAACCCGGGATACGAACCAGTGCCACGACATCACCGCCTATCCGGAGATCGGGCTGGCGGCGGGGGCCTGCTCCGGGAACGGGATCCTTTTCGACATCAGCAACCCAGCGGTTCCCCGACGGATCCACGAGGTCGTCGATCCGAACTTCGCCTACTGGCACTCCGCGACCTTCAACAATGACGGAACCACCGTCATCTTCACCGACGAGTGGGGTGGCGGCGGCCAGCCCCGGTGCCTGGCAACCGATCTTCCGGAGTGGGGAGCCAACACCCTCTTCACAATCGAGGGAGGCCGGATGCGCCACGCCGGCTACTACAAGCTCCCGGCGCCCCAGACGGACACGGAGAACTGCGTGGCCCACAACGGTTCGCTGGTTCCCGTGCCCGGCCGGGACATCAAGGTGCAGGCTTGGTACCAGGGCGGGGTCTCCGTCTTCGACTTCACGGACCCTTCCAACTCCTACGAGATCGCCTTCTTCGACCGGGGGCCGCTCAGCACCGAGCAGCTCTTCACCGGCGGCTACTGGTCCACCTACTGGCACAACGGGTTCATCTACGGCTCCGAGATCTCCCGGGGCTTCGACGTCTTTGAGCTCACCCCCAGCGAGCACCTTTCGGCCAACGAGATCGCAGCCGCCAACCTGATCCACTTCGACGAATTCAACCCCCAGCATCAGCCCCGAGTCATCTGGCCTCCGGAGTTCGTGGTGGCCCGGGCGTATTTCGACCAGTTGGAGCGCCATCAGGGGTTGCCGGCCTCCCGTCTTGGTGAGATCGCCCGGGAGATGGACCGCATCGACGCCATGGCCAATGGAGCGGGGAAGCGAGCTGCCCTGGGCGAGCTGGCCACGAGCCTCTGGGCCGATGCCAGGCGGATCAGCACCGGAGAGGTGACGGGCGACGATGTCCGGGTCCGGCGGCTTGCGGGCGGGCTCCTCGATGTGGCTACCGCCATGTGACCGGAATCGCCGAGGGATCGAGACACCTGGATTCGGAGTAGGGAAATCCAGGTCCCGGGAGCCACCACCTCCTTCGGGCGAAGACGCCTGGAGGGGGTGGTCTCGGTTGCGACACCTTCTTCCCCATCTGCCATGATCGCCCTACCAGACTTCTCTCGGCGGGTAGCCGCCCCCCTGGTGGCCGGGGCATTCCTGCTCCTGGCCGGATGCGCTGCAGGCTCGACTCCGGGTCCATCTGGCGCCGATTCCGCGAACCCGCGTGCGGGTACCACCTTCCAGCCCAACGCCCCGGGGCAGGGTGCCGGGCGTTCTGTGGACACGCGCCCCGGTGAGGGGCTCGGGCTCCTGGCCCACACCGCGGACGACGTGCACTTCATGCAGATGATGATCGCCCACCACGCCCAGGCGCTGGAGATGACCGCGCTAGTTCCCGAGCGCAGCGTCCGGGTCGATGTCCAGACGCTCGCCGGGCGGATCCAGGCTTCCCAGGCCGATGAGATTGAACTCATGCAGCGCTGGCTCGAGGATCGGGGTGAGCCGGTGCCGCAGGTGGATCTGTCCACCGGACGGCTCCTGGACGGGGATCCCCACGCCGACCACGGGCACGACCACCATGGCGATCACCACCACCACGAGCATCACGATCACCACCATGACCACGACGCTCCCACCGCCATGGGCCACGATCACGCCGGGATGGCGGGGATGTTGACGCCGGCCCAGATGGAATCGCTTGCGGCCGCGGCGGGCGAGGAGTTCGACCGCCTCTTCCTGGAGTTCATGATCTATCACCACGAGGGGGCCGTGCAGATGGTGCACGACCTCTTCGCGTCCGAGGGCGGCGGTCAGGAGGGAGAGATCTTCGGCTTCGCCGCCCACGTGGAGTCCGATCAGGTTATCGAGATCGAGCGCATGCGGCAGATGCTCGCCCGGGGCGCCCAGGGGTCCTGACAAGCGACCCGGCTCCGACCCACACCCCACCTGGAAGCTCCCCGGACACACCCCGGGCTTCCTGTCAACCTGAACCACCACTGTCCAAGAGGTCAGGAATGAACGAACGACACCCGTACGCCCGCAGGACGGTCGGCGCCCGCCTGGGACGCCTGTCCCTTGCCGCCGCCCTCACCGCCGCCCTGGCCCTTCCGGCCCTGGGGTCGGCGCAGGAAACACAGGAGATCTGGTGGGATCAGTCGGATCCGAGGATCGGCCTGGGCGCCGGATGGATGGACGCGGAGGAAGCGTCCTGGAACATGCGCCTCCTCTCCAACACTCCCCGCCCCGCCGGCTTCTACGACGGGGAGAATCTGGGGAACCTGAACCTGGCCAACTCGGACCTGGCCTTTCAGGGAGACCTGGTGGTTGTAGGCAACTTCACCGGGTTCATGATCTACGACGTGTCGGACCCCATGAATCCTGTCCTCCGGAGCTCCGTCCTCTGCCCCGGGGGCCAGGGCGACGTCTCCATCTACGGCAACCTGGTTTTCATGTCGGTGGAGCAGACCCGGGGCCGTATCGACTGTGGTCCCGAGGGAGCGCCGGGCCCGGTGAACCCGGAGCGCTTCCGGGGGATCCGCATCTTCGACATCAGTAATCTGGAGGCGCCGGAGCAGGTGGCAGCGGTGCAGACGTGCCGCGGGTCCCACACCCACACCCTCCTGGAAGACCCGAACGACCCGGACCACATCTACGTCTACAACTCCGGCGCTGCCGGCGTGCGCCCCGGTGAGGAGCTTGAAGGGTGTGAGCCCCGGGGCCCCGACGAGGTGGAGGACCTGACCTCCCTCTTCCGGATTGAGGTCATTCGGGTGCCCCTGGAGGCGCCCCAGGATGCCGCCATCGTGAGCCAGCCCCGGGTCTTCGCCGATGAGGCCACCGGGGACGTGGCCGGCCTCTGGCCCGGTGGACCTCATGGGGAAGGCACGCAGCGGTCGGCTCCCACCAACCACTGCCACGACATTACCATCTACCCCCATCTGGGGATCGCCGCGGGAGCCTGCTCCGGGAACGGGATCCTCTTTGACATCTCCGATCCGGTGAACCCGGTCCGGATCGATGAGGTCATCGACGAGAACTTCGCCTACTGGCACTCGGCCACCTTCAACAACGACGGCACCACCGTCATCTTCACCGATGAGTGGGGCGGCGGCACTTCACCTCGCTGCCGGGCCACGGACCGCCCTGAGTGGGGCGCCAATGCCATTTTCTCCATCCGGAATGGCCGGATGCACCGCACCAGCTACTTCAAGCTTCCCGTGCCCCAGACCGACACGGAGAATTGCGTCGCCCACAACGGCTCGTTGGTGCCGGTTCCTGGCCGGGACATCAAGGTCCAGGCCTGGTACCAGGGCGGCATCTCCGTCTTCGACTTCACCGATCCGTCGAACCCCTTCGAGATCGCCTACTTCGACCGAGGTCCCCTGAGCGACGAGCAGCTCTTCACCGGCGGCCACTGGTCAGCCTACTGGTGGAACGGCCGGATCTACGGGGCCGAGATCGCCCGGGGGCTGGACATCCTGGAGCTGGAGCCCAGCGAGCACCTCTCCCAGGCGGAGCTCGAGGCGGCGAAGCTCGTGACCTTCTACGAGTTCAACCCGCAGCACCAGCCCTTCATGACCTGGCCGCCGGAGATGGTGGTGGCGCGGGCCTTCTACGACCAGCTCGCCCGCCACGACGGGCTCCCGAGCCAGCGGCTGAACGCGGTCCGGGCCGAGATGGACCGGATCGAGGGGCTGAGCGGTGCCGCTCAGCGGTCGGCTCTCTCCGATCTGGCTGTGGAGCTGTGGGGTGACGCCCGGCGGGTGTCCACCGGCGAGGTTACCGGAGACGAGGGCCGCATCCGGGCGCTGGCGGGGTCGCTCCTGGAGATCGCCGGAGCGGTGTCGTCGCAGTAAGGCCGCCGACCGTGGGATGCGCCCTGACCAAGGGGCTGGTGAGCATCCCGATCCCGGATGGATCCATCCCGGGATGAAGAGAAGGCCCCGGACCCATCGGTCCGGGGCCTTCTTGCGTCTCACTCGCGCCCCGGAAGCCAGTCCAGGGGCGCCCCCGCCGGGGCACGTCGCTCCAGGTATTCGCCCACCTCCAGGATGAACTCCCGGTAGTTGATCTCCTCCCCGGGCCGGTTCGGGGATTCCCCCAGCCAGCAGTGGGGGCGGCGACGACCGTACTCCACCCGGGCGTCGGCCGGGGGATCCGTCGCCTGATCCAGGAACTCCTCCAGGCGGTAGACGGCCAGCTCCAGATAGTAGGAGTCCATGTCCCCGGTGGCGATGTGCAGCTTCCCCCGGAGATCGCTCCCGATCCGGGCCCAGTTCTCCCGCAGGTGATGGTGGAGGTCGAAGTTGTCTCGCCAGTACTCCGCCGTCTCCCGGTCGATGACCCCGGTCTCGTGATCCCAGATGGGCCTCGGATAGCCATCGGCGCCCACCGGGCCGTGGGCCGCCTCCCAGATGGCCCACTGCCCACCGGACCGACTCCGATCGGCCACGGCCAGTTCGTACAGCCCCTCCTGCCGCATGGTGAACTGGATATTGCCGTCCGGGAGGCGATTGGAGGGGCGCTCCACCGTGATCCACCCCCGATCCCGCTCGTAGGCGTTCTCATCTTCGTAGATGTTCACGATCTGGTAGGCGTGGAAGTCCACCGAGTCGGGACACCAGGACCACGCCCCGCCGAAGAAGGTCGGATGGAAGATCTGAAGCGCCAGCGCCTCCCAACCGCCGGTGGACCCGCCGGCCAGAACCCGGGACCAGGGCTCGGCCACCATCCCGAACGTTTCTTCCAAATACGGAATGAGCTCGGCGGTGATGGCGTCGCCGTAGGGCCCCACATTCGCTGAATTCACCGAATACGAGGTGTCGTAGAAAGGATTCGCATCCCGGATGGTGACGATGAACATGCCCGGGGCCTCCTCCGACATCCAGAAGTCCGAGAACCCCGCCGTCCGGCCACTCCCGGGAGCCCCAGGTTCGAAGCCGAAGGGGCTCCGGTCACCGGGGAAGTGCCCCAGGTGGAAGAGCACCGGATAGCGAATCTGGGACCCGGGCTCCCACCCCCGGGGAAGCAGGACGTTGGCTCCCAGGTACATGTCCCGACCCCAGAAGTCGGAGAGGAGGTCGCTTCGGATCTTCACGAAACGGACCTGATCCCGGTCCCGGGGATTCCCCAGCTCCAGCACCTCCCCATCTTCCAGGGGCTGCATGGGCGGGATGACCCGGTCCAGGGAGAGACGCACCTGATCCGGCCCACCGGGACCCAGCCGGACCGACATCACCTCGGAGTAGGCGTTCCCTGGGGAAATCCAGGGATTCTGACCTTCCCCGGTCTCCCGGTGCATCTCCAGTACGTGGCCGTCGGCTCGATGGTAGGTGGTCCATGAGCTCAGGACCGCCTGCACCCGGTACTCCCCCTCGGGAAGAGAGCGGAGGTCGTCCAACGGATACCCCCGAACCCCCTCCCCGCCGGGTCTGAGGCCCACCACTCCGCCCGGCTCCACATCCCGGACCTGGACTCCCCAGAACGGCACACCCGCCACCCCCACCCTTCTCCGGGGCTCCGGCACGCTCGCCTGGGGATCACCGGGCGGTGGAGACCAATCGCCCACCCGATCCACCACCACGTAGAGCCGACCGTGGAGGGGGATCTCCATGCCCAGGGCATCCATAGCCTCATGGGTGGAAGCCGGGAGCTCGACCTCGAAGAAGGTGCCTGCCGCCACCGACGCTTCGGCCGCCTGATCGGCGTGAGACGGCTGCTCCTCAATCCCGCAAGCGGGGAGAACGGTGAAGCCCGCCAGAACCGCTAGTATCGGAGTGGAACGGGTAGGCCGTAGAGGTGGCGCATTCATCCGCATGGGAGGATCTCCTCGGGGAAGTCAGGCGGCGTCGACCCACTGAGGCGTCGGTGGAGCTGGGGGACAGGGGGTGCCGCCTGGTATGAAGTGGAACCTCCGCTCACCCATACGCCTTGCCCCAGACCGAGGTCAAGGATGGAGGGAATCGGTGGAGGCCCGTAAACCACCTTGTGATCCGCACCCCAAACCCGTTCTCGACCTGATCACCGCCTCCACAGGAAGCCTGAGCGCCCTCCCCGTGTAGAGTTTCCCATCCCTCAACGCTCCCTGAGCAGGAGGGCCATGATCAGAGAACTCCGAGCCTGCCTGAGAAGGTCGGCCAGCACCTCGCCCTCGAGCCCGGAGAGCCCCCAGCACGGGAGTGACCCATCTCCCCCGTCGCTGTGAGCGACCTCCAGTTCTGTCAGGAGTTCATGGAATTCATCCGGACCCAGTGCCAGGGTTTCCGGGCCAAATTCGACCTTGACCTTGTGACAAGCCGTGCAGTAGAGGCAGACGGCTGCCCCGACCCTGGAAAGAACCAGGGCCGGGGATCCGGAGGGGCCGAAGGGGGGGGTGTCGGTTCCAGGCACGAGTGACATGGATGGGGCCAGAAACGCCTGGCGTCGCTGGTAACGAACAGCCTCTTGAGATGAGAACGACTCTCAACCGCATCTCTATATTGGCTCTTCGCCCCCGTCCCCACAAGTCATAGCCGGATGACCGCTCCGTGGAAAACCCAGGACTTTGCTCCCAGGACCCGAGATTGGAGCGCCCCCCCCCGGGGTTTTCCCATTGGGCGTCACTCCCACTCAGAACATCCACCGGTACGACACAGTGATGTTCCGGCCCGGCATGTCGAAGCGCGCCGGGTTGTCGGGGGACACGGGCGCCGGGAAGCGCCGCACCACCGAGAGGTGATCCTGGTAGCTGGTATCCAGCAGGTTGTCCACCGTGAAGCTGATCCGGTGCTGTCCCTGGGGATCCACCGCCCACGTCCCGTTCAGCG
>SKJY01000036.1 GCA_007121775.1 Gemmatimonadota bacterium | reverse complement strand
GGGTGGCCATCGATCCGGTGACCGGGGTCCTCACCGGGGTCGCCGATGCTCGACGCACCGGGTTCGCGGCCGGGCGGTGAGGGGTCCCCCCGGGTCGGGTCTGCCGGCCCGGGCCCGGGGGGTCTACACTCCCGGCAGAAGGGGGTCGACGGGCCTGTCGGAAGGGGGAGGGCGGCCGGGCCTGTCGGAAGGGGGAGGGTGGCCGGGCCGGGCTCCGCCTCTCTTCCTCCAATCAGACCCCCATCACCCCGATGGTCAGATTCCCATCGCCCACAGATAAAGCCAGTTGGCCAGGAGGATCAGCCCCGCCACCACCATCGCCACCCGGAGCTCGAAGAGCCCTTCCAGCACCACCCGGACCCGGCGAAGGGAGAAGAGCACCGCCGCCCCGGCATACACGGCCCACCCGGCCCCGGCCAGGGCTCCCGCCGCCACCAGGGGGTTCATGGCGAACGCCGCCCCAACATCTCCCGACAGCAGATAGGCGAGGCTGCGGGTTCCACCGCAGAGGACGCACGGGACCCCGAACCAGTCCGGCACTCGGCTTCCGGGAAGCCCTTGCCCGAACCCCAAGAGCCAGATGGCCAGGGTCGGAAGCGCCACCAGGATCAGGGCGAAGCCGATGGTCTCGGCGTCCGGCTCCCTCCTCTCCCTCAGTTCGATGCGCATGGCCGCCTCACGCTGCCAGGAGGGCACCGAACACGGCCACGCCCAGCACCGCCGCGAGGCACGCCCCGATGATCATGAGGACAAAGAGGGGAAGAAGCACCGCTACCGCCGCCTTCCCGGTGGAGATCCCATGGACCACGGAGACACCCAGCACCTCCAGCACCACACCCCAGATCCACCCGATGAACGATCCGCAGAAGGGAATGGCGAAGGTCCAGGCCACGGCGCCGTACCCGTAGGCATTGATGCGAAATGTGGCCTCGAAGGGCCGGTTGGCCCAACCAAAGATCATGAGCATGAGGTGGGTGATCCCCGAACTCACGAAGAGCCCCACCGGAATCCCGATGGGGAGCAGGAGGACCATGGCCACGAACCCCAGGACCCACTCGCCTCCGCCCGCTCCAGTGATGAATCCGAAGGGTTGCTCCAGCACCGTGCCCACCAGAAGTGCCGGCGCCATGACCAGCGCGTAGAAGAAGAGCGGCTGCCAGAATCCTCCGCTGAGCCGAAGACTCCGGAAGAGTGCTTCCGGGGTCTTCACCCCTGCCACCACCGTTTGCGAGAGACGCTGGAACCATTCTCCGGCCCCCGGATCTTCCCAGGGGGGTCCCAAGCGGGCGTCCTCGGTGGCCGCGTCTTCGTCCGATCCTCCCGGTCCACCCGTCCCACCCGAATCTCCGTTCCAATCCCTGTCCCGCTCCCATTCGATCATGAGGGGTTTCTCCCATTGAGTGGACCAGGTTCCCGCCTCGCCGACTCGGGCAGGGTAGGCCCGCCCCATAGCGAACACAAGCCGCCGGCTCTGACTGGAACCTGACACAGACGAAGGCGTACCCGGGCGCATTCCGAGAACCTGGGGAGGTCGCTAATCCCCTTGTTCCACTCGTCCACCCAGCTACCCAAGTGCCCTCATGGCCCGTCAAGATTCGCCTTCCACCGACACAAACCTCGTCCCCAGCGGGCTTCCCCAGGGAATGGACCGCCGCACCTTCCTCCACAGCGCCGGCTCGGCGAGCCTTCTCGCCTTTCTGGGGATCTCGCTGGCGGCCTGCGGCGACAGCAGCGTGACCGCCCCCGGAGACGACCGAGAGGTCACACCGCCTCCTCCCAACACCGGAGACGGTGACTCCGGCCCCATCCGGGTGTCGGGCAACCAGGTGATCTTCCAGCTCGGCGAGGAGAGCCTGAGCGGACTCCTGGACGAAGGCGGTTGGATGCGGGTCGGCCGGGTAGGAGGGCAGACCGTGAACCTACTGGTGGTGAATGTGGGGGGCGGGACCATCCGCGCCTTCTCCGCCGTGTGCCCCCATGCCGGGTGCGCCGACTCCTGGCGCTACACCAACCAGCGCTTCCGCTGCACCTGCCACGACTCGGTCTTCGAGAACGACGGCACCCGGGTGAGCGGACCGGCGCCTCGAAACCTGACGGAATTCCCTACCAGCCTTTCGGACAATGTGCTCACGGTCACCCGTGGGTGACGCCTTCTGCGCCGGGAGGAAGGCCGCCGGCCGGGGAGGGCTGATCCCCGGCCTCATGGTGGGCCTCCTTGGCGTGGCCGGGGTCTTGGGCGTGCCGGCGTATGCCGCGGCCCAGACGTACTTCGCCGACAACGGATACGTGGAGTTCGTCTCCCGGGCGCCCCTCCTGGAGTTCAAGGGGGTCTCCAGCACCCTCACCGGGTTCGTGGATCTGGAAGCGGGTACGGTGGACTTCTTCATCGATCTGGAGACGTTGGATACGGACAACCGCCGGCGCGACCGGGACATGCGCCGGAACTACCTGGAGACGGCACGCCATCCCTTCGCCGAGTTCATGGGGGAGATCCGGTCGGCACTGGACCCGACGGCCCTGGACGACACCCCGGTTCAGGTGCTGGGGAGCTTCACCATGCGAGGGATCTCCCGGGAGCTGGAGGTGACGGGCTCGGTGACGCGGGAGGGGGATGGGCTGCGGCTGCGGGCCTCGTGGGCCCTGGAGCTCTCGGACTTCAACATCGATCGGCCCCGGGTGGTCTTCTACGAATTGAGTGACACCCAGACCATCAACATCGACATCCTTCTCCGCCCCGGCAGTCCGCCGGGTTCGTTGTGAGGCCTCTGCCATGACCCGCGAAGTCACCGTGGCCCGTGAAACCACCGTGGTCCGCCCACTCACCGGAACGCCAGGAATCACCATGGCCCGTGGAGTCGCCCGGCCCCTGAGAGCGCGTCGTCTTTGGATCCCACTCCTCCCGTTCCTCGCGGTCCTCGCCCTGCTCCTTTCCTGGACACCCCCGGCGGAAGGTCAGATCCCCCGGGAGCGGGCGGTGACGGAGCGCCCGGTGGAGCTCATCTTTCCCACGCCCAGACACATCAACCTGCAGACCACCGAGCCTCTGGCCGCCGGGGAGCTCTACTACAGCATCATGCACACCTTCGGCGAGATCGATCAGGGGAAGGGAACGCTCTGGGGGCTGGATTCAGGCGCCAACATCCGCTTCAGCCTGGAGTACGGGTTCACCGACCGGATCTCGTTACTCCTGGCCCGCTCCAGCATGGACCGGGTCTACGAGATGGGGGTCCGGACCCACCTCCTGCGCCAGATGCACGGGGCCGGCACCCCCGCCTCGGTGAGTCTGAATGTGTCGGGAGGAATCATGACCCTCCCCTCCGACTTCCTGGCCCAGGAGTTCTCCTTCGCCGACCGGACCCATATGGCCGTCACCCTCCCGACCTCCCGGGCCATGGGCGAGCGACTGAGCCTCATGGTGTCACCCATGTTCGCGGTGCTGAGCCGCACCGATGAGGCCATGCGCATCGACGACCCTGAAGACCGCTTCTATGGCGGGGTGGGGATCGGCGCCCGCTATGCCTTCTCATCCATCCAGTCCATCACTTTGCAGTACCTACCAGTCACCCGGCGCAGCGCCTCGGAGATCCGGCACGGCCTGGGGATTGGAGTGGATCTGGAGACGGGCGGGCACGTCTTCCAGATGTTCCTCACCAACACCCAGGCTCTGAACGACGCCTACCTCCTGGCCGCCCCCGTGGGTTCGGTGTCCGACGGAGGGCTCCGCTTCGGGTTCAACGTGAACCGGTCCTTCAGCGTGCGGTAGGCGCGGGGCCTTGTCGCCCCTCCCTCCCCCCGCTAGACTCTCCTTTGCGCTTCGGCGCCCCGGCGATTTGTTGCGATTGCCTCCGGGTGAACAACGGGCTAAAACCGCTCGGAGGGTCCCGCGCGGTCGGCCGCACGGGACCCTCTTGTCATTTTGTCTTGTGATTTTCGGCAGTGTGCCGTTTCGTGCCCGTCTGGGCGCGTTTCCCGCACCGCCCTGATCCGTTCGTCCTCAGAATTCGCGATGCCCCGGGCGTACCCCACGGGCATCGCCCCAGAAACCGGAGGCAATAGATGCCCACGTCCCCGCTGGACACCTCCCCCGCGACCCGCGCTGCCTACGGCACCGGGCAGATCCTCCACTCCGAGTCCGTCTCGGAGGGCCACCCGGACAAGGTGGCCGACTTCATCGCCGACTCCATACTGGATGCCCACCTGGCCGGGGATCCGCACGCCCGGGTGGCGGTGGAGGTGCTCTGCAAGGGAGACCGGGTGATCCTCGGGGGAGAGGTCGCCTCCCGGGCGGAGGTGGATCTGGACCAGGTGGTCCGGCAGGCGCTCCGGGACATCGGCTACACCGACGAGTCCATCTCCTTCCACGCCGACGCTGTTCAGGTCGAGTCCCTCCTCTCCACCCAGTCCCGGGACATCGCACGAGGTGTGGATCAGGGGGGAGCCGGAGACCAGGGGATCGTCTTCGGCTACGCCACCGCCGAGACCCCGGAGCTCATGCCCCTCCCCCTCCTCCTGGCGCACCGCATTACCCGCATGCTGGCCGAGGAGCGGAAGGCCCCGGGGCGCGACCCTCAGCACCCCATCGACCTCAAGCCCGACGCAAAGTCGCAGGTGGGGGTCCGCTACGACGGGGAGGGTCGCCCCCTGGAGGTGACCGATATCCTGGTCTCGACCCACCACGGGGTGCGGACGTCGGTGGCGGCGCTGGCGGAATATCTTCGCTCAGATCTCCTCCCCCGAGCGCTGGGAGAGTGGTTCCGCTCAGACCTTCCCCTCCTGGTGAACCCTGCCGGCGACTTCCACAGCGGTGGCCCGGAGGCGGATTGTGGCGTCACGGGCCGGAAGATCGTGGTGGACGGTTACGGTTCCGCCGCCCGCCACGGCGGGGGTGCCTTCAGCGGGAAGGATCCGACGAAGGTGGACCGGAGCGGAGCCTACTTCGCCCGCTACGCCGCCCGCCAGGTGGTGCAGGCCGGGCTGGCGCAGCGGGTTGAAGTGCGGTCGGCCTACGCCATTGGGCACCCCCACGCTCTGGCGGTGGAGGTCGAAACCTTTGGGACGGGGGATCCGGAAGAGGTCCGTCGCTTCCTGGCAGACTTCGATTTCGGGGTCGGGCCTATCCTGGAGCGGCTGGAACTGCGGCGACCCATCTACCGCCTGACCACCAACTACGGGCACTTCGGCCGCACTGATGCCGGGCTCCCCTGGGAGGCGTCCTCCGCGACCTCTACCTGACGGCCGCAAGAGGGGGATCCAAAGAGGTGCAGATCTTCTATACGGATGAGTTCGTCCTCCCCCTTCCGCCCGGCCACCGCTTCCCCATGGAGAAGTACCGCCTTCTCCGGGAGGCGGTGGCCGCCCCGGGTGGAGTCATCGGGGTTCGCTTGGGGGTACCGGCCCCCACCTCCGACGGTGAACTCCGCCTGGTGCACACCCCCGGGTACCTGGCTGCCGTCATCGCCGGAACCCTGGAGCGCCGCGCGGCAAGAGCCATCGGCTTCCCATGGTCGCCGGGGATGGTCGAGCGCTCCCGTCGATCGGTGGGGGCCACGGTGGCAGCGGCCCGGGCGGCGCTGGATGACGGCGCGGGGGCCAATCTGGCGGGGGGCACGCACCATGCCTTCCCCGATCGGGGGGGCGGGTTTTGCGTCTTCAACGATGTGGCGGTGGCGACGCGGATCCTTCAGCGGGAAGGCCGGGTTCGGCAGGTCGCCGTTCTCGATCTCGACGTCCATCAGGGTGACGGTACCGCCGCCATCTTCCGGGGCGACCCTTCCGTCTTCACCGTCTCCGTCCACGGGGGGGCCAACTACCCCTTCCGGAAGGAGCAAAGCGACCTGGACCTGCCCCTTGACGACGGGGCAGGCGACGACGCCTTCCTCCCGGCAGTGGCGCGGGCCACCGAGGCCGCAGTGGAGGAAGGGCGGCCAGACCTCCTCTTCTACATCGCCGGTGCGGACCCCCATGAGGGGGACCGTCTGGGCCGCTTGGCGGTGACGCGGGGGGCACTGGCCCGGCGGGACGAGTGGGTGGTCGAGGCGTGCCGGAGCCGGGGAATCCCTGTGGCTGTGGTCATGGGCGGAGGCTACGGGCGGGACATCCGGGAGACCGTGCAGATCCATCTGGCCTCGGTGAGGGCGGTGGCGGGGCTCGCGGGGGCACCTGCCGGCTGACGCATTGGGGGAACGCCCTCCGGGAGCCCGGGTTCTTATCCGGGCCTCAAAACCGGGACTGGTGACCTCGCTCGCGGTGGAGGGGCGGACTCCGAGCGCTGCCCTGTGACCACCGAAAGCC
>SKJY01000133.1 GCA_007121775.1 Gemmatimonadota bacterium | reverse complement strand
TGCGGAGGCCCGCCGTCCCCAAGAGCTGGCCTTCGCCTGGGGGTGGGTCACCCATGTTCTGGCCGATCGGCTGATCCATCCGGTGGTGGCCAGGGGGGTGGGAGAACTGCTCACCGGGGCCCGCTCCCGCTCCATCTCCGGGGAGGAAAATCTACCAGCCCATGTCCGCGTGGAGACGGGAATGGACGCATGGATATCGGCCCGGAATCCCCACCTGGCGACGGCAGGGGCGGCGAGCCTCGCCCCCCTCTTCCGGCAGGGGGACCTGGCCTTCTTGGCCCGGGCCTACATGAGAACCCATGGGGTGTCCATCCCCCCTGAGACGCTGGGCGATTCATACATCAGAATGCTCCGCATGGGATGCCATGCCCTGAAGACCATCTCCATGCTGGGCAGGGGGCGGGACGAGGTTTCCGGAGAGGCAGGGGCCTGGTGCCAGGCCATGGGCCGGGTTCTGCCCTGGCTCGGGAGCCGCCGTTGGCCCGGGGTCCTGGCCCTCAGCTATCTCTCACCGGTAGATCCTGCGCCCTGGGTGCAGCACGAACTCCAGACTGTCGCGGCGGAATTCCCGGATCGGATGATGGAGGTGTTTCGGGATCCCGAGGCCGCGCTTCCCAATGTCAACCTGGACACCGGTCGTCCCGATCCGTGGCCCGTGGGTCCGGGTGTATTGCCTCCCACCGCGTGGAACACGAGGGGAACCGTACCGGCCCCCCGTTCGGCCGTCACAGAAGCGTGACAGAATCGTTCCGGGATCGTCCATGAAGTCTCGGTCCATTCATGACGCGGGGCCCCGAGAATTGGTCAAGCGGGGCAGAGCGCCCTGCAGCACCAGCGGTCGGAGGACTCGGGGGCCCATGCGCGTCGCACTTGTCACAGATACCTATCTGCCCCAGCTCAATGGGGTGTCCCGGACCCTGGCCCGGCTGGTGGAACACCTGGGAGCCACAGGCCACGAGGTGGCCCTGGTCTCGCCCCGGATCTCCGGACCGGACGAGCGTGCAGCGACGACGCTCCACATCAGGGTGCCGGGCATCCCCCTCCCTCTCTACCGAGACCTGAAGCTCACGCGGCCCATGACGCGCTGGGAGGGACGGCTCCTGACGGCCTTCAACCCCCAGGTGGTCCACTGCGCCACCGAGTCGGTTCTGGGTTGGGGCGGGCGGCGCTGGGCGCTGAGGAACCGGAGGCCGCTCATCACCTCGTTCCATACCAACTTCCCCGCCTACGCCGCCGAGTATCGGCTGGGGGCCATGGCACCCCTGGGGTGGCGACTCCTCCGACGGTTCCATGCCCCGGCCCATCGGACCTTCTGCCCCTCGTCCCAGACCCTGGCCGAACTCCAGACCCGGGGCTTCCACCCCCGCCTGAGCATCTGGTCCAGGGGCGTGGATACCCACCTGTTCAGCCCCAACCGACGCAATCAGGCCTTCCGTGAGGAGGTGGCTCCCGGCGCCGAGGTTCTCCTCCTGTACGTGGGTCGACTGGCGGGGGAGAAGCGGCTCGACGTTCTCATGGACGCCTTCATCTCGGTGCGGGATAGGGCCTCGGTGAAGGTGGGCCTTCTCATGGTTGGAGACGGGCCCCTGGGTCCCCGCCTGCGGGAGCGGAGGGTGCCCGGTGTGCACTTCCTCGGTTTCCTCACCGGTGAGGCGCTGGGGCGGGCATACGCATCGGGGGATGTCTTCGCCTTCCCGTCGGACACCGAGACCTTCGGGAATGTGGCCCTTGAGGCTATGGCCAGCGGGCTTCCCGTGGTGTCGGTCCGGAAGGGCGGGGTGCAGGATGTGGTGGATGACGGCCGGACGGGAGTTCTGGTGGAACCCCGGGATCCCGAGGCCCTGGCCGATGCCCTCCTCACCCTGGTGGAAGCCCCGGCCCGGCGGCGACGGATGGCTGAAGCGGCCCGAGCCGAGGCATTGGACCGGGGGTGGTCCCGGATCCTCGACCGGGTGGTGGAAGGGTATCACGGCGCCGTGGAGGGAGTAGCGGCATGATGGAGTGGATCCTCAGGGCCGGAGCTGTGGATGCCCGGATCCACTACCTTCTCCTCTGCCGGCGCCGGCCCCGTCTGACCCAGGCCATGTTCGGGATCACCCGTCTGGGAGATCCGCCCACCCTGGTCTTACTGGGAATCGTCCTCCTCACGGTTCCCCTTCCGCTCCCCGCGGGATCCGCCGTCCACGGCGCCCTGGGTGCCCTGGCCACCTTCCTGGTCTCGCAGGCTCTGAAGAGGCTCATCTCGCGCCCCCGTCCCGAACTCCCCATGGGCCTCGTCCGGCTCATTCACCCACCGGATCGGTTTTCCTTCCCGTCAGGCCATGCGGCGGTGAGCCTGGCCATGGTTCTCCCCATTGCTCTGGCTCTCCCGGTGGTCTGGACCCTACCCCTCCTGGCGCTCACCCTCCTGGTGGGGGTCTCCCGTGCCTATCTGGGGGTCCACTACCCGGGGGATGTGGCGGCAGGGTGGGCTCTGGCCTTTGCGGTTTCCGCTGCGGCAGGTGGATTTCTGGGCTAACGCTCATCATCCCTTGGCAGAGAGGTCTTCCGCCGCCACATCGTGCCGGGCGAACCACCGGCGCAGATCGTCTACATCCCGGGCCTCGATGAGTCCATCCACATCCTCCGCCTGCCGCATCGTCCGGGCGATGCGTGTGAGGAGCCGGAGATGATCGAAGCGCCGGTCCTGGGGTCCGAGGAGGACGAAGATGGCACGGATCGGCTCCGAGGCGTTGGGAAGATCCACCCCCTCCGCGCTGAGCCCCAGGAAGAGGAGGGGCTCCTCCAGCTCTTCCACCAGGGCGTGGGGAAGGGCTACTCCCCGACGGATCTCGGAGGAGAACTCGGCCTCCGATTCCCCAAGACGTCGACAGACCTCGTCCAGGAGTTCGGGACGGTCCCCGAACCGGGGCTCCAGAAGGGTCCGGAGCGCCTCTCGGTGGCTGCCGCCGGGGAGGTCGAAGAAGACCCGGTCCGGTCCCAACGAGAAGGGCAGGGGAGGGGCCAGGGATTCAGCCGGCGCTCCTTCCGGTACCGCCTCGGGGGGGTAGACCACCAGGAAGCTCTCCGGAACCAGCTCCGAGAGCTGCCCGGGGAGTCGCTCCAACTCCCGGTGCCAGGTGAAGGTGTCCTTCCGGGCGCTGAGAAGGACCACAAGGTCCTGGGGTCCCAGACGGGTCCGGAGCTCCCACAGGAGTGGCCCCCAACTCTCCACCCGGTCCACCTGCATGGGGAGATCGGGCTTGGTTTTCCGGAACATCTCCCGGTACTCGTCCGCGTCGTCTTCCACCACCAGCACCTCGAAACGGGCGTCCACCTCCGCGCTCAGGGTCTTGACGGCCCCAACGGCCGGGGCGATCCCCGGATGCCTTCCGGCCCTGGGCGGCACCACCACCACCACCCGTTGCGTGGTGTTCAAGGGGTGACCGAGCTTGGCCACCACCACCATCTGGCGGGTCTGCTCCAGGAGCTGGTCCAGCACCGTCCCGAAGACGGCGCTCTTGCTCCCGCTCCGTCGCCCGTCCCAGCCCACCACAACGATGGACGTGCGGGTCTCGGCCATGGCCCGGGACACGCCGGTGGCAATGTTCTGGTCCACCCGGGTGATGGGCGAGACAGGGACGTCGGCCTCAGCGGCGTAGAGCACCGCGTGGGAGAGCATCTTCTCGGCTTCCGCCACTTGGGCCTCCGAGCCATCCTCCGTGCCCCTCACCACCATGAGAGGGTAGAGGGGCTCCTCCGAGGTCTTGCTCCGGAGGAAGAAGGCGATGTCCAGGAGTGCATCGGCGGTGGCCGGATTGGAGATGGGGATGAGGATCCGGCGAGGGGCGTCGGCGGGGTCGTAGGGCCGGGTCTCTTCCTTGAGGGCGATCTTCCGGCCGAACTTCTCCACCAGGGACGGACCCACGAAGACGGTGACCAGGATCATGACGATGACTGCGTTCACCACCACCTCGCCGAAGAGTCCGATCTCGAGCCCCACGAAGGTCACGGCCAGGGTGGCGGCGGCCTGGGGTGACGAGAGACCGAACATGGCCATCCCCTCGTCCCGGTCGTAACGGAAGAGGAGGCGGGAGGCCCAGGCGCCCAGGAACTTCCCCAGGTGGACCAGGACGATGAGGGTGGCCGAGAGGATCCACACCTCCGTGCTCTCGGTCAGGACCCGGGGGTCCACCAGCATCCCCACCGAAAGGAGGAAAAAGGGGATGAACAGCGCGTTCCCAACGAAGCGCACCCGGGTCATGGTGGGGCCGTTCAGGGGGATCAGCCGGTTCAGCGTCAGCCCCGCCAGGAAGGCGCCGATGATAGGCTCCGCCCCCGCCAGGTTGGCGGCCCATGCGGTGGCGAAGAGGACCACCATGAGAAAGATGAACTCTGCGGGGGCCTGACTGGGGACGTTCCGGAAGAACCAGCGCCCGATACGGGGTAGCGCCACCATGACCACCGTGGCGTAGAGGGCCAGCTTTCCGAAGAGGAGCGCCCAGAAGAGGGCGTTGAGCTCGCCTTCCATTGACCCGGCCACCACGGCCAGGACCGTGAGGGCCAGCGTGTCGGTGACTAGAGTCCCCCCGATCACCGTGATCATGGCCGGGTTCTTGGCGATTCCCAGGCGACTCACCACCGGGTAGGCCAGAAGGGTGTGGGAGCCGATGATGGCCCCCACCAGGAGCGAGGCCGCCAGTGAGAACCCCAGCAGCGGCATCACCGCCAGGCTCAGCGCCATGGGCACGCTGAAGGAGAGGAAGCCGAAGATGACGCTCCGGCTCCGGTATTCGTTGAAGCGGTTCAGGTCCAGCTCGAGCCCTGCCAGGAAAACGAGGTAGAGGAGGCCCACCTGCCCCAGGAGCTCGAAGGTGAAGTCCCGCTCCAGGATTCCCAGTACATTGGGACCCACCAGCGCACCAAAGAAGATGAGGCCGATGATCCCGGGGATCTTCAGCCGCTCGAAGACGATGGGCCCCAGGAGGAAGATCCCCATGGCCAGGGCGAAGATGAGGACCGGATCGCTGATGGGGAGCGTGGTCGGCATCAGGCGTAAGGGCTACGGGGCAGGGAAGACCGCCACCGGAAGGGGGGCGGGATGAGTGTCCAGCCGGGACCGGACCGGTACAGAGGACTCCCGACGACGGGAACCCGATGAGATGCGGGGGTACCCCACCACACTTCGATGGATCGTACTTCGCCCCCGGAGACCTTCTACTATATTCCGGGCTTCCGTGTTGCGGGCCCGGACCGGCGCCCCTCGTCCGCCTTACCTCTCCAACGAGACCATCCTATCATGCGTTCCCTGGAGACTCCAGTCCAACCCGGTGTGCGGTTCCGGTCCCGGAGCCGGCCGGCACCCTCCCGGGACGCGGGGCGGTTCCTCCGAGCCCTGGCCGGGGAGCCTCGGGGGTTCTGGGGCCGGGACGACGGCTGGATCGCCTGGGGAGGCGTGGCTGCCCGGATCGAGGTGGCGGCCTCCCGGTTGGAAGCGGGGCGGTTCGACGAGGTCCGCCGGCAGGCCCTCGGACTGGCGGCGCCCCCGGGGAGCCGATGGTTTGGCGGTTTTTCTTTCCTCGATGGGCCCCAGGGGCCACCGGCGCTGGAAGGGTTCTGGGACGGGTTCCCCTCCGCGTCGTTCATCCTCCCCCGCCTCATCCTCCGCAACGAGCCGGAAGGTGCCACCCTGGTGGAGTGCGCCCCGGAGGACGACGGTGACCGCTGGCTTGAGGAGGTCCTGGCCGAGCTGCGGCAAGGGAGCCCCCGAGGGAAGCCCCCTGTCGTAGGACGCCCAGCCCCGGCGCTGGACCCCATCCGGGTGACGGATCCCGACGCCCTCCCCCGTTGGCGAGAGGCGGTGGAGCGGGTCCTGGCGGAGGCTTCCGCCGGGCGGGTGGAGAAGGCGGTCATGGCGCGGATCATGGATGTCCGCATGTCCGGCGCCGTGGATTCCCTCCGGGCGCTGGAGCTCCTGAGGGCCGAGAACAGGAGAGCCCATGTCTACTATGTGGAGCCGAGGCCCGGCAGGGTTCTCCTGGGTGCCGCTCCGGAGGTCCTGACCCGGGTGCGCAACGGCCACTTCGAGGCCACCGCCGTGGCCGGTTCGGCGCCTCGGGGCAAATCCCCGGAGGAGGATGACACCCGGGCTGCGGAACTCCTGTCCAGCGCCAAGAACCGGACGGAGCATCGCCTCACCGTGGATGAGATGCGGGAGGTCCTGGCCACCCGGCTCCGGGACCTCACGGTCCAGCCCGAGCCAGGGGTCCTGCGCCTGGCCCGCATCCAGCACCTGGAGACGGTGCTGGAGGGCGTGGTTCCCGATGGCGAGGA
>SKJY01000084.1 GCA_007121775.1 Gemmatimonadota bacterium | reverse complement strand
CCTCCTCTGGCTCCCTCAGCCAGCCCTTCAGTCTTCCGCCTGCACTGAGTTTGGAGAAGAACCAAAAACAGAATCTGGATTCGGTTTTTGACGTAGCGCTTGGGCCGATCCAATGGCTCCCACCCTCTGCACGCAAATTGAAGAAGAACCACAACTCCAATTATGCACGGGCCGGGGCCGTTTTGCTTGAAATCTTAGTTGAGCGGGCAAGATCTCAATCACGCGGTTTCCGGATGCGTTGGGGTTGAGATTTTTGTCGCCCCAACCCCTTTCCCGGGATGTTTGGATCCCGTGTGATGGGATCCAGCGTGTCTGGACCGATCCTGCCGCTCAGGCTTGAGGGTCTTCCTGCCACCCCTCGCGCTTGTTCGTGGAGGGTGTTGGTGGGGTAGATCCGGCCTCAGAGGTGCCGCCACAGCGGCATGCCCCCCACAACAGCATCCACGAACAAGCCCCCAGCGGCTTGCCTGGCAGTATCCGGTAGGTGGTCCGGCAGCCGACTTGGGGATGTCAGGCCGGGGGGATGTCAGGCCGGGGGGATGGCAGGCCGGTGGGATGTCAGCTGGGTGGGGCATGGTCGGTCATGGTTGATCCGGGCCTTTGGCCGATCGGCCCGCACCGCCCTCTCGTCTGCCCTGGATCCGGGGAAGCTCCCCCCAATGTCTTGGGTGGCTCGTCCCGATATCCGTGGCCGCTACCCTTTGCACGGAAATCGAAGAGGCGGTCTCGGGGCTGGGAGGGACGGGGATTGGCTCGAGGCATCCTGTCCCGGAGGGATCCGGTCTTTTTCCCTGGATCCGGGCGCCCCATGTTGAGTTGGCTGGACTGGATGCCGCGACCCCATCTCGGAGAAAGACCTGTGACCCCTCGTCCCCTCGCCGCACCGGTGGCTCTCCTGGCTTCGGCGCTGGCGAGCACCCTCTGGATCGGCGGCGGGGGTGCAGGTTGGTTGGCGGTGGCGAGCCTCGGAGCTCTCGCCGCCATCGGTATCCAGTTCCGGGAGGGCGCGGGCGTACCCGAACTGAGGCAGAGGACGGCGGCCCTTCTCCTCCTGGGTGTTGTGATCCTTGGATTCACCGCCACCTGGGATCTTAAGCGCTTCAGCGAAGGGTGGCCGGATCGCGTTGAGAGGTGGGAGGCGGAGGTCCAACAGAGGCTCGCCGGAGAGTTGGATGCTCTGCTGACCCGTGCGGAAGCCGCCGCCGATGCCGGAACCCGGAGCTGGCGCGAGGATGCCGGGAGCGCCCTCCTCCCTTCCATGATCCTGCGGGACGGGATCCATGCGGTAATGGTCTTCGATTCGGTAGGGCGACTCAGCTCGTGGGTGGGTACCCACCAGGGGCCGGTCCCCGGGCCGGTGCGCGACGGCGAGGCCCGATACCTCTACCAGGAAGGCGCCATCTTCGGCTACCTCTATGTGGCTCAGCCCCTTCCCTCCGGCGCGGGTACGGCGGTGGCCGCGGCGCTTCTGCGTGCAGACCTCCCCCCGGGGCTGGATGAGGGACTTCTGGACTTCACGTCCCGCTTCCAGAGGAACCACGGAGCCGAGATTGTGGTGTCTCGGGCCGACCGGATTGAAGGGCCCGGCGTCTGGGATCTCCGTTGGGACGACGAGGTGCTATTCAGCGTCGATCTGCAACCTCTTTCGGAGGCCGATGCGGTTGGCGCTCGGGCCCGATGGTGGGAACGGGCTATGGTTGTGGGGGTGGGAGCGGCCTGGCTCCTCCTCCTCATTGGAAGTCCGCGGGGAGGGGGAGTTCGCGCCTTGGTGGGACTGGGCTCCCTCCCTCTCCTCCTGTTGCTGCCGCTGGGACGGCTCCTCGGCACCCCGGAACTCTTCTCGCCGGGTGGGTTGCTCCTCCCGGTCCCTGGCGAACTCACTTTGGGTGACATCCTGGTGCTGGCGCTGGCCGGGCTCTTCCTACTGGGCGCTCTGGCTCCTACCCGTCGGCCTCGTCTGCCGGCCTGGGGCGCCGCCGGCCTCGCCGTGGCCGCGCTGGTGGGCTTCCTCTGGGCCATGGAGGAGGGCGCTTCGGCCGTCCTCCTGGCGGAGGGAGAGTGGGGGTGGGTGACCTTCGTGTGGGTGGGGTCCCTGGTGGCAGGGATCCTCTTCGCCCTGGGTATCCATCTCGGGTCATCGTCCGATTCCAGTGAGGCCGACCCGATCCGCCTGGTTCTCGCCTTCCTGGGCGGACTCCTCCTGGCTGTCCTGGGTGGTGTGCTGGTGAGCGTCGGCCCCGGTCTGCCCCTGGCGATCCCCCTGCTGTTCGCACTTCCTCTCATCTTCCTCATCACCGGCCTCCCCCGGAGGGAAGATCGCCCCTGGAGAGTGACCATCCTGCTGGCCACCCTTTCCCTGGGCGCTGCGGCAGTGGTTCCCTGGGGGTGGTCGCTGAGGGTGGAGGCCCGGATGACGCTGGCGGAGGATCAGATGGAGCGGCTTGGAACTCGTCCCGACCCCTTCCTGGAATTCATGCTCCTTCGCGCCGGGGAAGAGGCCCGTCAGATGGTGGGAACCGGCAGGAACGCCGTGGAGACCCTTTACGGGATCTGGACCGGGAGCGGCCTCGCCCAGGAAGATGTACCGGTGTGGTTGACGGTCTGGACCCCGGATGGGACAGCTCAGGAGGAGCTCGCCATCGGAGTGCAGGGGGAGCGCCCACCCCTCCCCATGGACCTTGTCCAGGAAGCCATCGAAGAGGGGGGACTCAGGCTACGGCGTTACGATCTTACGGACATGCACTACGTGGCCGTGATCTCCCTGTCCAGGGGGGCATTCATCTCCCTGGTGGTCCCACCGAGACGAACCCTTGCCACCCCATCCCCCCTGGGGCCCCTCTTCTCGCCTGCCCGAGCGGAGGCGGATCCCCTGGTGCTGATCCCCTTCCTCCCGGGAGAAGCCGCATCGGTGGACCAGGAGGTGCGGTGGATCCGGACGGGGGAGGGGTGGCAGGGGGAACTGGACCTCTTCTACCCGGATGAGGTGGTTCATGCCCACTACCGGATCTCTCGTCCCGGCCCCCTCCTGGTGACGGCCCGGGGGACCCTCCTCCTCCTCCTTGTGCTGGCCACTGGGATCCTGGCATGGGGCATGGGTCGGCGCACCGGGAGCGAGGACCGGTGGATGTCGGCTCCGGTGGCCGCCTGGTTCGCCAGCTTCAGGGGTCGGGTCACCCTGACCCTCTTCGCCTTCTTCCTCATCCCCACCCTGGGCTTTGGAGCCCTGGCCTGGCAGACCCTGTCGGCCGCAGCCGGACGGACGGCGGAGACCTTGGCTGAACGGGCTGCGGAGGAGGCAGCCGGGTGGTTCGGAGAGGTGGGTGGAGCCCTGGACGTGCTGGCCCGGCGAGTGGGATCCGACCTCCTTCTCTATGATCGCGGCGAGCTGGTCCGGGGTTCCGTCCCGGAGTTGGTGGATCTGGGACTCTATCAGGGGTGGCTGCCGGCTCACATCCACGCCCGCATGGTGGCGGGGGAAGAACTCATGGTCTCCACTCGCGCCACCCTGGGCGGGCTGGAGTACGTCGTGGCCTTCCGCCGCATCGAGGGCGGGCAGGTTCTGGGCGTACCGGCCCCCCTCCAGGCCGGGGCCACGGCACTTCGTCAGCGGGACGTGGCAGACCTCATCGCCTTCGCCGGAGTGACCGGAGCGGCCCTCTCCATCCT
Source organism: Gemmatimonadota bacterium (assembly GCA_007121775.1). Lineage (GTDB taxonomy): Bacteria > Gemmatimonadota > Gemmatimonadetes > Longimicrobiales > Gaopeijiaceae > PWLA01. Next base: position 16,110 of record SKJY01000084.1, on the reverse strand, counting down.
CCTCTCGCTCCTGGTTGGGCGCGCCCTGACCCGTCCCATCCAGACGCTCCAGGTGGCGTCGGAGCGGGTGGGGGCCGGGAACATGGGCGTCCATTTGCCGGAGGAGCGTCGAGATGAGTTCGGCGCCGTCTTCGGCGCCTTCAACCGCATGGTGGACCGCCTGGGCAGCACCCGGCGGGCGCTGATCCGGAACTCTCGCCGAACCCAGGCCATCATGGAGGAGGTGGCCACGGGGGTTCTGGCGTTGGACCCTCAGGGTAGGGTGATCCTGGCGAATCCCCGGGCCGAGGAACTCCTGGGCGTCACCCTGGAGCGGGGCGACGCCCTCCCCCGCAGCGGGGAGCCAGGCGACCTGCGCTCGGTGCTGGCCCGATGGGTGGAGGCGTATATCCGGGACGAGGTGCCGGCGGCCACCACCGAGTTCCAGGTCGGGGATCGGCGGATCCGGGCCCGGGCCCGACGAGTCAGCCGGCGAGGGCCCCCAGGGGGCACCGTTCTCAGCCTGGAAGATGTGACGGATGAACTCCGCACCGAGCGGATCCTGGCCTGGGGCGAGATGGCACGACAGGTGGCCCACGAGGTGAAGAACCCCCTGACTCCCATCAAGCTGGGGGTGCAGCACGTGCGGCGGGCCTGGCTGGACGGCCGACCGGATTTCGATGAGATCCTGAACCGAAATGTGGACTCCATCCTCGGGGAGATTGACCGCCTGGCGGGAATCGCCTCGGGCTTCAGTCGCTTCGGCGCACCGGAAGAGGCGGCCTCGGGCCCCCTCGCCCCGGTGGATGCCGCAGCGGTGGTGGGGGAGGTCATCGCCCTGTACCGGGCCGGCGAGGGCCCCGTCCGGGTGGAGTTCGAGCCTCCGCCCCCACTCCCGCCGGTCCACGCTCGGGCCGGGGAGCTGAAGGAGGTCCTCCTGAACCTTCTGGAGAATGCCCGGGCCGCCCTCCCCACCGGCGGGCTGGTACGAGTCTCCCTTACCCGCCCGGTGGATGAGGATGACCGGGTCGAGGTGCAGGTGAGGGACGATGGGGTGGGGATCCCCTCTGACCTCCTTCCCCGCATCTTCGAGCCCCACTTCTCCACCCGATCCGGCGGCGGCGGGCTGGGGCTCGCCATCGTCCGTCGACTCGTGGGCTCGTGGGGTGGGTCGGTGAGAGCCGAGAGTGCCGAGGGAGAGGGCACCAGCCTGTTCGTCCGGATCCCCATCTGGAGAGAGGATTCCGTCGACCAGGCTCTCAGGGGGGATGACGGTACCTCTCCCAGCACCTAGCTTGAAGGGGCAGTTCGGCTCCCTCCCTCCAGAATTCCGGAATGGCCTCACCCAAACCCCCCGGCTCTACGTCCCGGCCCGGTGTTCCCCACCTCGCCGGTGTCCCGGCCCAGGCCGTGTCTCTTGATGAGGTGCTCATCTGGCTTCAGCGGCACGGTCGGGAAATGGCGGATCGGTGGCTCCTGGAGCTCCGGTCCCGGAGCCGCGATCTGGACCCGGAGGACGAGCGGCTCCTGGGCGAGTTCCTCCAACTGATCGCGGAACTCCTACCGAAGTGCCTGGGAGCGTACCGCCAGCAGGGCCTCCCCCTCCTCCACCAGGGGGCGGAGCTCTACGGCCATCTCGCCGCCCTTCGTGGCCTGGCGGCGGGGGAAGGAGTGGAGGAGGTCCAGCTCCTCCGGGAAGTCCTCCTTCGCTTCCTCTACCGGGATCCGCCCGGTGAGGGGCAGGTCCGGGGCCTCGGGCTCCGGGAACTCCTCCAGATCTCCCGGCTGGTGGACCAGGCTGTTACCCACACCAGCATCGGCCACACCGATACTCTTTTCTTCAAGCTCTTCCATGGGCACGGGGTCCCCGATTCCACCTCCCGCGAAACCCGGGTCGAGATCCGGGAACAGCTGGAAGACATCCGCAAGGAACTGCGGAGTCTGGTGGAGTTCGAGATGGATCCGGAGGATCACCAATGACCGATCCCAGGGTCGGCGACATGGATCCGGAGTCCTTCCGGCGGTGGGGCGGCGAGGTGGTGGAGTGGATTGCCGAATACATGGAGAGCCGGGAATCCCTCCCGGTTCTATCTCGGAGCCGTCCCGGTGACCTGCGGGCTCTCCTTCCGGAGCATCCACCGGAGGAGGGAGAGGATCCTTCAGTGTGGCTCGAGGACTTCCGCAGTCAGATCCTCCCGGGGATCACCCACTGGAATCACCCCGGATTCCTGGCGTATTTCGCCATCAGCGGTTCCGGCCCCGGCGTGTTGGGCGAGATGCTGGCCGCCGCCCTCAATGTGAATGGGATGCTCTGGAGGACGTCCCCCGCGGCCACCGAGCTGGAGGAGCATGTGGTGGGATGGTTGGCGGAGCTCCTGGGGCTCCCCGCCTCCACCTTCGGGGTGATCCAGGACACGGCGTCGTCCTCTTCCTTCGCGGCGCTGGCGGCCGCCCGGCACCAGGCCTTCCCCCGGGTCCGGGAAGAGGGGCTGGCTGGAGCCGGCCCGGGCCGAATCTATGCCTCTGAGGAGGCTCATTCCTCCATCGAGAAGGCGGTCATCGCCCTGGGGTTCGGACAGGCCGGACTCACCCGCATCCCGGTGGACGCCCAGTTCCGGATGCGTCCCGACGCCCTGGCCGAAGCCATGGCCGAGGACGAGGCCAGGGGCGTCCGCCCGGTGGCCGTGGTGGCTACACTGGGCACCACTTCCACCACTTCACTGGATCCCCTGACGGACCTCCTCCCCATTGCCCGCCGCCACGGCGCCTGGGTCCATGTGGATGGCGCCTACGGTGGCGCCGCCGCAGTGCTCCCGGAACTCCGTCACCACTTCGCCGGGTGGGACGAGGCTGACTCCATCGTGGTAAACCCCCACAAGTGGCTCTTCACCCCGGTGGACTGTTCGGTCCTCTTCACCCGACGGCGTGAGGTGCTGAGGGAGTCCCTCTCCCTGGTGCCCGAGTACCTGCGAAGCCGGGAGGAAGATGTGACCACCTCCCTCATGGACTACGGGCTCCCCCTGGGACGTCGGTTCCGGGCCCTCAAACTCTGGTTCGTGCTCCGGTACTTCGGGGCACGGGGGATCCGGGAGCGGATCGCCCATCACATCGAGCTGGGGCAGCGGTTTGGCCGACTGGTGGATGACGCGCCCGACTGGGTCCGGGTCGCTCCCGTCCCCTTCTCCACGGTGGTGTTTCGGTGGAAACCCGGGGAAGGGGAATGGTCCGGCCAGGATCTGGATCAGATGAACCTGCGCATCATGGAGGCGGTGAACGCCCGGGGACAGCTCTTCCTCTCCCACACCCGACTGGCGGGCCGCACCTGCATCCGGGTCTCGGTAGGGAATCTGGAGACACGCTGGTCCCACCTGGAAACGTGCTGGACCCAGCTCCAGGAAGAGGTCGCACGGGTGGAGGCGGAGTTCTCCCCGGCCCCATAGACGAAAACCCCCTGGAGCCTCCCGAAACCGGGAAGCCCCAGGGGGCTGGAGCCGCGGCCGTCCCACCGGGCCGTTTCTACGCCTCCCGCACCTCACGGGCCAGATCTCCCATGGCCACCTTCGCATCGGCAAAGAGCATCATCGTCCGGTTCTTGTAGAAGAGGGGATTGTCGATGCCGGCGAATCCGGTGCTGAGACTCCGCTTGATGACGATGACCGTGGTGGCCCGGTCCACATCCACGATGGGCATCCCTGCGATGGCGCTGGCGGGGTTCCGGGCCTCGGGGTTCACCACATCGTTGGCGCCCACCACGATGGCCACGTCGGTACGGGGCATCTGGTCATTGGCGTCTTCCAGATCCAGGAGCAGGTCGTAGGAGATGTCCGCCTCCGCAAGGAGCACGTTCATGTGTCCAGGCATCCGGCCTGCCACCGGGTGGATGGCGAAGTAGACCTCCACATCCCGCTCCCGGAGGTTGGAGACCAACTTCTTCACCTCGTGCTGGGCCTGGGCCACCGCCAGCCCGTACCCGGGGATGATGGCCACGCGGCTGGCGTGGGCCAGGAGGGGCGCCGCCTCCTCGGCTGTGGTGCTCCTGGCCGTCCGGGCCGGCCCGTCCTGCCCCACCGTGGTATCCACCCCACCGAAGGCTCCAAAGGCAACATTGGCCAGGGAGCGATTCATGGCGCGACACATGAGTTGAGTCAGGATTAGCCCGGCCGCTCCCACCAACGCTCCCGCCAGGATCAGGAGGGCGTTGCCCAGCACGAATCCCGCCGCCGACGCCGCCAGCCCCGAGTAGGAGTTCAGGAGCGAAACCACCACGGGCATGTCGGCGCCCCCGATGGGGACCACCAACAGAACGCCCAGAAGGAGGGCCGCCCCCGCCATGGCCAGGACCAGTCGCGGATCCGCCGGGCCTACCGCCATGAGGATGACCCCGGCCACCAGCCCCGCAAAGAGGATGAAGCTGATGACGCGTTGGAGCGGGAAGAGGACAGGGCGCTGGGTTACGATCCCCTGGAGCTTTCCGTAGGCGATGACGGACCCGGAGAAGGTGACGGTTCCCACCAGGATCCCCACCCCGGCGGCGATCCCTGCGGCGATCCCGGGCTCCATCCCCGCCTGCCGTACCAGCTCAGCGGACGCCACCAGGGCCGAGGCGCCTCCACCGAATCCGTTGAAGACGGCCACCAGCTGGGGCATGGCCGTCATCTGCACCTTGCGGGCGAGGACGGTTCCCACCAGCGCTCCACCCACCAGACCGCCGGCGATGCCGGCGTAGCTCACCACCTCCCGGTCCAGGAGGGTGGCCACCACGGCGATGAGCATGGCCCCAGCCGCCATGGCGTTCCCGGCAGGCGCCGTCGCCGGAGACCCGAGCCGCTTCAAGCCCAGGATGAAGAGGAAGGCGGAGAGGATGTACGCGAGTTCGAGGAGCATCGGAGGCACGCCGGACTCCAGGGGGTTGAGGGAAGGGGAGGGGCGATCAGTCCTTGCGGCGGAACATGCGGAGCATGCGATCCGTCACCAGGAAGCCGCCCACCACGTTGATGGTTGCGAAGACGACAGCGGCGATACCCAGCGCCGTGACCCAGCCTCCGGACCCCTCTCCCACCACCAGGATCGCCCCGATCAGAGTGATCCCGGAGATGGCGTTGGCGCCGGACATGAGGGGTGTGTGAAGTGTCGGAGGGATCTTCCGGATCAGCTCAAACCCCACGAACATGGCCAGCACGAAGACATAGATTCCCATCAACCAGACACCCATATCAACCTCCCTTCGGCGCCTTGCGGTGCCGGCCTTCCCGCACCACCAGCGCCGCGTCCACGATATCGTCCTCCTCCGAGACCACCAGATCCCCCTCCTTCACCATCTCCTTAAGGAGCGCCGCGATGTTGCGACCGAGCATCCGGCTCGCATCCTGTGGGAGGCGCGAGGCGGGCTGCAAGGGCGCCACGATGGTAGCGGGTCCGTGGTGGATGGTTTCCCCGGGGCGGGACACTTCACAGTTTCCTCCGGTGTCTGCCGCCAGATCCACGATCACCGATCCCGGCGCCATCCGCTCCACCATCCCGGCGGTGATGAGCTTGGGGGCGGGACGGCCGGGGATCTGGGCCGTGGTGATGACGGCGTCGGCGGCGGGAACCTCTTCCATCAGGAGGGCATGCTGCCGCTCCTCTTCCGAGCCGGAGAGCTCCCGGGCATACCCACCTTCCACCTCGGCCTCCTCCGGGAGCGCCGCCTGGACGAAGGTGGCGCCCAGACTCTGGACCTGCTCCGCCGCCGCAGCGCGGATGTCGTAGGCCCGCACCCGTGCTCCCAGCCGGCGGGCGGTGGCGATGGCCTGGAGCCCGGCGACACCGGCGCCCAGCACCAGCACCCGTGCCGGTGGGATCGTCCCCGCCGCGGTGGTGAGCATGGGGAGGAAGCGGGTGAGGTGACTGGCCGCCAGGAGGGCGCCCACGTACCCCACCGCCGTGGCCTGGGAGGAGAGAGCGTCCATCCGCTGGGCCCGGGTGGTGCGGGGTACCCGCTCCAGAGCCAGGGCATCCACTCCCCGTTCCACCAGCGCCGGGACCGGGTCCGGTTCCGCCGGCGACAGGAACGAGACCAGGAGAGATCCCTGAGGCATTCGAGCCACCTCGTCCGGTCCCGGAGGCAGGACCTTCACCACCACCCGGGCACCTTCCACGGCCGCGGCCGCGTCTTCGGCCACCACCGCTCCCGCCTCGGCGTACTCCTGATCCGTCCAGCCGGCGGCGGCTCCTGCGCCGGATTGCACCCGAATACGGAATCCCAGTTTGGTGAAGGCTTCCAGATGATCCGGGACCAGGGCAACCCTGGATTCACCTTCTCGCGTCTCTTTCAGTAGGGCTAGATCCATCATCGTTCCTTCACGGAGCGGAGGGCCTGGACTTGCTGTTCGCTCATGCGGTCCCCGGGGACCACGAAAAAGGTAGAGGACCGGCGACGCCGGTCCTCGCGTGTCACCCTGCAAGGTCTGAAAAGTGTCCCGCCACCGGCAGGGGGGTGGGATCTATCTCGCCCCCATCGTGTAAGGCGCGCATCCACGACTCCGGCGGTGCGGGCCTCCGGAAGCTTTCGCTTGCCTGGAAGATCCACCTTACACGCAGGGGTCAGAGGATCCGCGACCGTCGTCGGCGACTCGGACGCCGGGGAATGTGGCGGAATCGGCAATTTAACGCCACAGCCCTCAAAGATCTCTTCCATTGCAGTGAAAGGGAAGAGCGTTCATCACGAGTGGCGTCGCGCCTTTCCCGGTGCACCTCACCTGGAAGCCGGACAGGGAAGGGGCGTGAATCGGACACCCCGCTGAGTACGTAGGGTGGGGCAGGTGTCCACTGGAGATCCTTCGCCCCCTTCCCAGGAGCGCGGGCTCCGCCCAACGCAATAGAACATTAGGCATTTGGAGCAGACGACGTGTTGATCGAATCGAAAGTCCGGCAGTTCCACCGCGGCCGCGCCGCCGCCGCCATTGCCGCAGTGGCTGCGGTCTTCCTTATCCCCACCGGAGCGCTCCTGGGTCAGGAGAGCCCCGGAGAGGGATCGGTAAGGACCGAGCTGTCATTGGAAGAAGCGGTGCGGCTGGCCCACGAGTACAACCCCGATTTCCGGATCCAGGAGAACCAGGGAGAGACGGCGGACTGGCGGCGCCGTGAGGCGCTGGGGAATTTCCTCCCCTCCGCCAACGCTTCTTCCTCCCTGGGGTACACGGCCTCCGGTGAGCGCCGCTTCCAGTCTGTGCAGCTCGGCACCCAGCCGGCCATCTACTCGTCCAGCTACAGTATGGGGCTCTCCCTGACCCTGACCGGGCAGAGCTTCCTGCAGCCCGCCGTGGTCCGGGATCAGAATGCCGCCATCCGTGCCCAGATCGACGGCGCATCGGCAGGGCTGGTGGATCAGGTGACCCAGGCGTACCTGGCGACGCTGGAGGCCGATGAGCAGCTCCGGCAGGCCAGGACCGAGCTGGAACGGACCGAGTCGTACGTCCGCCAGGCCCAGGCCCAGGTAGAGGTGGGGGCAGGCACCCCACTGGACATCCGCCGGGCCGAGCTCCAGCGGGGGCAGGCAGAGGTCCAGCTCCTCCAGGCCGAGAACGCGGCGGCCACCACCCGCCTCTCGCTGGGTCGGATCCTGGGGGTGGAGGTGGCCGAGGGGGCCGACCTCACGACGGACTTCGAACTCTTCGAGCCGAACCTCTCGGTTGATGAGCTCCTGGCTGAGGCCATGAACTCCAATCCGGTGCTCCGGGCCTCACGGTCCCAGCAGCAGGTCTCCCGGACCCAGTCCCGGGCGGCCCGGACTCAGTATCTCCCGTCCCTCTCCCTCTCGGCGTCCTGGACCGGATCGGTCTTTGAGCCCTCTACCCTCGGGCCGCTTTTCGAGGGACGGCTCCAGCAGATCTCGGGGCAGTATCAGTCGTGCATCCAGGACAACCGTCTCCGGGCCCTCCTGGGAGATCCGCCCAGGGACTGCAGCCGCTTCGATATCAGCGATCCGTCTGTGGAGGCGGCTGCCAGGCAGCAGGTGCGCGACGAGAATCTGGGCTTCCCCTTCGACTACCGTGCCCAGCCCGTCTCCTTCTCCATGAACATCTCCATCCCTGTCTTCACGGGCTTCTCCCGGCAGCTCCAGGTGGAAGAGGCCCGGGTGTCGGAGCGGAACGCCCGGGAGCAGGTCCGCTCCGAAGAACTCCGCCTGCGAGCGGAGGTAGAGACAGCCCTTCGAGCGGTGAACACCTCTTTCCGCACCGTTGCCCTCCAGACCCGGAACCGGGAGACGGCGGCAGAAGAGCTTCGTCTGGCCCAGGAGCGCTTCCGGCTCGGCCTGGCGTCCTCCATCGAGGTGGTGGACGCCCAGGCGAATCTGTCCCAGGCGGAGCGTGACGAGATCTCTGCGGTGTACAACTTCCACAGCTCCTTCGCCGGCCTCGAGGCGCTGGTGGGCCAGTCGCTCCGGTGACGCTGAATGATGGAGCCGCACCCGGCCGATCCCAGGCCGGAGCGGCGGCCCTCGAACCCGAATCCCCCTGTGCTCCGCGAAGACGCGGAGGTGAGAACGTGAACTACATGATGTCGCAACACCCTGGCACGATCTGGTTCCGCCGATCCCGCACCGGCGGGGCGGCCCTGATCTTCTCCCTGCTCCTGGCAGGAGGATTCCTCCTTGCGGGGTGCGGCTCAGGCGAGGACAACGGCCAGGTGGCCCGGGCCGCCGACGGCCCGCCCAGGGGAATGGCCGGTGGTCCTCCCGGGGGGCCTCCCGGCGCGGATCGGCAGATCCCTGTGGCGGCTCGCGTTGCCTTTACCGAGGATCTGCAGGTGACCCTTAGAGGTTCCACCAATCTCCGGGCCCGTGAGACGGTGGACGTGCTCCCGAAGCAGAGCGGGATCGTGGCCCAGATCCAGGTGGAGGAGGGGGACCGGGTGCAGCAGGGGCAGGTACTGGCGCAGCTCGATGACGAGGAGTTCCGGCTCCAGATGGAGCAGTCCCGGGCCCGGGCCCGCTCTTCCGCCGAACAGGTGGACCGAGCTCGGGCGCTGGCGGCCCTGGATCTCATCTCCGAGCAGGAGGTGGGCAACCTGGTGGCCGATTCGGCGGTGGCCGCATCGGATCTGGAGTTGGCCGAGCTGCGGGTCAGGAATGCCCGGATCGTCTCGCCCATCTCTGGTGTGGTGACCCATCGGTACATTGAGCGGGGCGCCCAGGTGGGGACCGCCGAGGTGGCCTTCACCGTGGCCGATGTGGATCGACTGGAGGCGCGGGTTGCGGTCCCCGAGCGGCAGGCACCCCGGGTAGAGGTGGGTCAGAGCGCCCGGATCCTCTTCCAGGAGGGGGCGGCACCGGTGGCCACCGGGACCGTTCAGCGAATCCGGCCGGTGGTGGACGCGGAGAGCGGGACCGTACAGGTCACGGTGGAGGTGCTGGCCCGTGAAGACGAACGCCTCCGCCCGGGGCAGTTCGTGAATGTGGACATCGTCACAGAGACGCTTCCGGAGCGCATCACCCTCCCCCGGACTGCCGTCCTGGTGGATGGAGCTGTGCCCCGGATCTTCGTGATCCGGGAGGGAAGGGCCGAGGAGCGGCAGGTGACGCTGGGGTATTCCCGCGGTGACCAGGTGGAGATCGCAACCGGTCTGGCGGCGGGAGACACGGTGGTCGTGGTGGGCCAGGACAACCTGCGTCCCAACGCCCCGGTGCGCCTCATGGAGCTGGACGGTCGTCCGGTGGAGGGTCGGGGGCAGTGAAGGTCGTAGACCTTTCCGTCGCCCGCCCGGTGGCGGTGTCCATGGCCTTCATCGCCGTGGTGGTTTTCGGGATTGTCTCCTATTCCCGGTTGCAGGTCGACCTTCTCCCCGATGTGTCGTTCCCCACCGTGACCATCGAGACCGAGTATGGTGGTGTGGGTCCCCGGGAGGTGGAGAACCTCCTGTCGCGCCCCATCGAGGAGGCCATCTCGGTGGTGCAGGGGGTGGACCAGGTCACCTCCCGCTCCCGCCCGGGTCGCTCGGAGATCACGGTTCAGTTCGGGTGGGGCACGGACATGGACTTCGCCACCATGGACCTGCGGGAGCGCCTGGACCTCATCAACCTCCCACCGGATGCCGGGCGATCCACAATCGCCCGGTATGATCCGGCCTCTGAGCCGGTGGTCCGCTTTGCCCTCATCTCGGACCGGGCGCTGGACCCCCGTCTGGCGGAAGACCGGGAGGAGCTCATCGCCCTCCGCTGGCTCGCGGAGGAGACGGTCCGGCGATCGCTGGAGGGAATCGAAGGGGTGGCGGCGGTTCGGGTCACCGGCGGTCTGGAAGAGGAGATCCTGGTGGAGGTGAACGAAACCCGTCTCGCCCAGCTCGGGATCCCCTTCTCCCAGGTCTCGCAGCGACTCGCAGCCGAGAACATCAACCTGGCCGGCGGGATCCTGGAGGAGGGCGACGCCGAGTACGTGGTGCGGACGGTCAACGAGTTCGTCGCCGTGGACGAGATGCTGGATGTGGTGGTGGGAACGGCCGGGGGGCAGTCCATCCTCCTTCGGGACGTGGCCGAGGTGAGGCGCGGCTCCGCCGAGCGGGAGACGGTCTCGCTGGTGAACGGGAACGAGGCGGTGGAGATTGCCGTGCTCCGGGAGTCCACGGCCAACATCGTGGCCCTCTCCCGGGTGGTGCGGGAGCGGGTGGACCTCCTCCAGAACGATCTTCCGCCTGGGGTGACTACCAGTCTGGTCTCGGATCAGGCGGTCTTCATCGAGCAGGCCGTCTCGGACGTCCGTCTGGCCGGGATCCTGGGCGCCATCTTCGCCATGGGCGTCCTCCTCCTCTTCCTCCGGCACCTCCCCACCACCCTCATCGTGGTGACGGCGATTCCCATTTCGGTCATCGCCACCTTCGTCCTCATGTTCTCCCGGGACATCACCCTGAACATCATGTCCCTGGGAGGGCTGGCACTGGGAATCGGGATGCTGGTGGACAGCGCCATCGTGGTGCTTGAATCCATCGCCCGGGAACGGGAGCAGGGAGCGTCAGTGGTGGAGGCGGCCAGGAAGGGTGCCGCCCGGGTGGGCGGGGCGGTAACCGCCGCCACCCTCACCACCGTGGCCGTATTCATACCCATCATCTTCGTGGAAGGGGTGGCGGGGCAGCTCTTCGGTGATCAGGCCTGGACCGTCTCCTTCAGCCTCATTTCGGCGCTGGTGGTGGCCCTCACCCTCATCCCTATGCTGGCATCCCGGGGGAAGGGGGCCCAGGCCCGGCTGGGAGGAGCGGCACCTGCTTCCCAGGGGGTGGTGGCGGGAGCGTTGGTCACCAGCACCGGTGGACTCCTGAAGGGGGTCCGCCTCGCTGGACAGGGGACCGGGACGCTTCTCCGTCCGCTGTCCAACGGCTTCGACGCCCTCTACCGGAGCGTGTCCGACCGGTATCCGGGGGTACTGCGTCAGGCCCTCCGACGTCCCCTCCTGGTCCTCGGAGGGGCAGCGGTGGCCCTGGGCGCCGGTTTGGCCATCCTCCCGCAGGTAGGGATCTCCCTGGTGCCGGAGCTCTCCCAGGGGGAGTTGGTGGTGGAGTTGGAGGCAGCGCCCGGCACCTCCCTCACCCGGATGGAGACGCTGGCTCGTCGGGCCGAGGCTGTGGCCCTGGAGCACCCCCAGGTCCGGGAGGTCTTCACCAATGTGGGGGTTCGGGGCGGAGCCGGAACCCTCGGCCGGACCGGGGAGCGGGAGCGCCACGCCGCCACCCTCCTGGTCCGCCTCTCCGAAGTGGGCGCGATGGAAGACCGGGTGGCCGGTGACCTCCTGGAGGGGCTGTCTGGCCTTCCCGGGGTACAGGTGCGGGTGGACCGCCCCCAACTCTTCACCACCAACGCCCCTCTCGAGGTGGAGATCCGTGGGTTCGAACTGGAACTCCTGAATCAGGTGGCCGGGGACGTGCGGCAGCTCCTGGCGGGCCTTCCCGGCGTCACCGGGGTGGAAGAGGAGCGGCGGCAAGGAACCCCCGAGATCGCCATCCGCTTCGACCGGGAGCGGTTGGCCCGTCAGGGGTTGACGGTAGGTGACGCAGCCGAGGCCCTCCAGGCCAAGATCCGCGGCTCCTCCGCCACTGAATTCACCGAGCGGGACCGGGATCTGAATGTCCTGGTGCGGGCTCGGGAAGAGCAGCGTACCACGCTCCAGGACCTTCAAAATCTCCGCTTGGAGATTCCGGGCGGGGGCAGCATTGCACTCTCGGCGGTAGCGGACCTGGCCTTCGAGGATGGCCCTGCCGAGATCGTCCGTCGGGCAGGATCCCGGGTGGTCCTGGTAGAAGCCAGGCCGGCGGGGACGGACCTGGCGGGTACCATCGACCGAATCGATGAAGCCCTGAGGGGACTGGCCGTTCCCATGGGTGTGAGCGTCCAGGTGGCGGGACAGTCCCGGGATCTCCAGCAGTCCGTACGCTCCATGCAGATGGCGCTCCTCCTGGCCATCTTCCTGGTGTATCTGGTGATGGCGAGTCAGTTCGAGTCGTTCCGTCAGCCCGGGATCATCCTGGTCTCCGTGCCCCTGGCCCTCCCCGGGGCGGTGGCGGCACTCTGGCTCACCGGGAACTCCCTGTCGGTGGTTGCCCTCATCGGCATGGTCATGCTGGTGGGGATCGTGGTGAACAACGCCATCGTCCTGGTGGATTATGTGAATGTGCTCCGCCGGGAGGAGGGGTACGCCCTGGACGAGGCCCTGGTTGAGGCGGGGCGGGTTCGCTTCCGCCCCATCCTCATGTCCACCATCACCACGGTGCTGGGGCTTCTTCCCCTGGCGCTGATTCCCGGCGAAGGCGCCGAGTTGCGCACGCCCCTGGCCATCCCGGTCATCGGTGGGTTGGTGGTCTCCACCATCCTCACCCTGGTGGTGGTACCGGTTCTCTACCGAATGATCGAGGCGAGGGGAGAACGAAGACGCCTTCAGGCCGAGGCATGGGGAGAGACGGACAAGGATGCCGAATCGGCTCCGGCTCCCGCCCGGGAGCGGGAACCGGTTCCGGTGGGCGCCCGATCGGCTCTCCCCGGGCCGGCGTGAGGGTCCCGGGGCCAGGTGTTCCGGATCGAGTGGGACCGACGGGGCATGGGGAGTTCATGGACCCGGCGTTGGAGGTGTGTGCAGGAGTAGGGGGAAGGGTAGTGGATGGAGCGCGGGGCGACAGAGGCCCCGTGTTCAGGACCTCAACAAGGATGATCTGAAGCATGTCGTTGCCCCGATTCGCGGTACGGCGTCCGGTCACCACCGGTATGGCCGTGGTTACGGTGATCGTTCTGGGACTGATCTCATCGTCCCTCATCTCGCTGGACATGTTCCCGTCCTTCGAGCGCCCGGTCCTGCAGGTCACCGTGCCGTACCCTGACGCCTCGCCCAGCGAGGTGGAGCGGCGCATCGTCCGTCCCATGGAAGAAGAGTTGGGGACGGTGCGGAACCTGGAGTCCATCCGCTCCACCGCCTCCCAGAACCGGGCCCGATTGGAGCTGGAATTCCAGCCCGGCACCGACATGGACATGGCGGCGCTGGAGGTCCGGGAGCGCATTGAGCTGGCCAGGGCAAACCTCCCCTCAGATGTCCGCCGGGTCGACATGCGCCGCTTCTCGTCCGACGAGCAGCCGGTGCTCCGCGCCGCCATCGCCTGGGACGGGGACCCCGCCCTCCTCACCGAACTGGTGGAGCGGCAGATCGAGCCGGCGCTCCTTCAGGTTTCCGGGGTGGCGCAGGTGGACTTCTCAGGACTCGAGGCCCGGGAAGTCTCGGTGGAGCTGGACCAGGACCGGATGCGCTCCCAGGGGATCACCATCGCCATGATCAGCAACGCCCTGAATCGTGGCAACGAGGACTATTCGGCCGGTGAACTGGAGCTGGACGGGACACGCTTCGACATCCGGGCCGAGGGTCAGCTCCGTTCGGTGGAGGCCATCGAGAACCTCCCCCTGAATGACCAGGGAGTGCGTCTGGCCGATGTGGCGGTGGTCACCTACGACTTTCCGGAGCGGAATTTCTTCTTCCGCATGAACGGGGTCGAGGCCCGACAGGCCCAGGTCTACAAGGAGTCTGAGGCCAACATCGTGGAGGTGGCCCGAGCGGTCCGGCACACGCTGGAAGACATCACCACTCGGCCCGGGCTCGAGGGCGTCTCCTTCCGCATCTGGCAGGATCAGTCCGAGGGGATCATCGAGGTGCTCTGGCTCCTGGCGGGAGCCGGACTTCTGGGCGGCGGGCTGGCAGTGGTGGTCCTCTTCGTATTCCTGAGAAGGCTCACCCCCACCTTCATTGTGGCGGCGGCGATACCCGTCTCCCTCATCTTCACGGTGGCCATCCTCTACGTCTTCGGAGAGTCCCTGAACATCATCACCCTGTCCGGGTTGATGTTGGCGGTGGGGATGCTAATCGACAATGCGGTGGTGGTGGTGGAGAACATCTTCCGACATCGGGAGATGGGTTCCGAAGCGGCGGAGGCGGCGGTGGAGGGGGCCAACGAAGTCGGCCTGGCCATCGTCTCAGGGACCGTGACCACCATCATTGTGTTCACGCCCCTCTTCTTCCTCCCGGAAACCCAGATGGGGGCCCAGTTCCGGGCCTTCGGAATCAGTATCTCCTTCACCATGCTCGCCTCGCTGGGCGTGGCCTTTACCCTGATTCCCCTCCTGGCCATGAAGCTCCTGGGGGGGAAGATGCCCGAGCCCGGCCGGGCCATGACGGCGGTGAACAACGCCTACCGGCGGCTGCTGGACCGGGCCCTCGAATACCGGTACGTGACGGCGGGGATCTCGGCCATCCTCTTTCTCGCCGGCGGGAGCGTACTCATGAGTCTGCCCCGGGAGCTCATGCCGGAGCAGGACAACCGGTTCATCCGTATGGGCGTCTCCACCCCCCGGGGGATCTCGGTGGAAGAGCGGAGCGCCATGTTCGCCGAGGCGGAGCGGATCATGCTGGACAACGCCGAGACGCTGGAGATCGAAAATGTCTCCGCTTTCTCAGGCGAGAACTTCGCCAGCATCTTCATCTCCCTCAAGCCCTTCTCCGAGGGCGCCACCAAGTCCACCGCCCAGATCACCGAGGAACTCCAGGACATGCTCCCGGTGATCCCTGGGGTCGAGTGGAGGCAGCGCCGGGGATTCGGCCGCATGTCTGGGGTGCAGGTCCGATTGGTGGGTGAGAGCACACAGGAACTGGCTCGCCTGGCGGATGAGGTGGAGCTCCACCTGCAGCGCAACGTCGAGGGAATCAACAACATCGACAATTCCCTGGAATCCGGGAACGAGGAGGTCCGGGTCCGGGTCGACCGGCGAGCGGCGGAGCGTCAGGGCCTCACCTCCCAGCAGGTGGCCCAGTCGGTGGCCGGGGCCCTCCGGGGTTCGGTGGCCACGCGCTTCCGTTCCGGCGAGCGGGAGGTGGACGTGCTCCTGCAACTCCGGGATGAGGACCGCCTCTCCATCTCCCAACTGGGGAATCTGGCGGTGGGGACCGTGGATGGACGGAGTGTCCCGCTGGGAACGGTGGCGGATATCGTGGTGGCAGGCGGCCCCACCAGCATCAGCCGGGAGAACCGCCGGACCGCCGTCAGCGTCTCCGCGGAACTCTCCACCGGGTACCAGCGCGATGAGGTCATCAGCGAGGTGCAGGCCGCCATGGCCACCTTCCCCATGCCCCCTGGCTATACCTGGGATCTGGGGCGCGGCTGGGCCGAGGAGCAGCAGCAGTTCGGAGACATGACCATCGCCGCCATTCTGGCCCTGATTCTCATCTACCTGGTGCTGGCGGCGCTCTTCGAATCCCTGATGCTGCCCCTCATCATCTACTTTTCCATCTTCTTCGCCGTCCCCGGGCTGGGGCTCATCTTCTTCCTTACGGGCGCCTCATTCTCGACCCTCTCGTTCCTGGGGATCCTCATCACGGTGGGGATCGTGGTGAACAACTCCATCGTCATGATCGACCTGGTCAATCAGTTGCGGGTCAAGGGGATGGACCGACGTAACGCCCTTCTCAACGGGTGTTCGGCGCGTCTGCGCCCCATCCTCATGACGAGCCTGACCACGGTCATGGGGATGGTGCCCATGGCGTTCTGGGCCAGCAGTGGCCAGGGGGCCATGTTCGCCCCCATCGGTCAGGCGGTCATCGGAGGGCTTGCCACCTCTACCATCCTCACCCTGGCCCT
>SKJY01000187.1 GCA_007121775.1 Gemmatimonadota bacterium | reverse complement strand
CGGCGCCCAGGAACTTGAGGGCCACCACCCGATCCAGCACAGGATCGTGGGCCTCGTGGACCGCCCCCATCCCTCCGCGACCGAGCCGGCGAAGAATCCGGTATCGACCCACCAGATCCCCAGGGACCGGGCCATCCCCTGAGCCGTGGGACCCCGGGCCGACGGCCCCCTGGGCTTCATCCCGGAGGAGGGACGCAGCTCGACCGGCCTCCAGACCCGAGAAGAGGCTGCCCAGACGATCCCCCCCCTCCTCGGCCGCGTCATGGGAAGCAAGCAGTCCGGCAACCCGTTCCCTGAGTGCCCTGTCGCCCCCGGCCTCCCTGTCCAGGAAGGCGAGCCGCTCCTCCGGGGGCAGGTCCAGCGCAGCCGCGAAGAGTTCTGAGATCCGGTTCCACTGGGGGGATGGTGCCCCGGCCCCGTTCATCTATTCCTCCCTCGGCGCCTGCCCGCCGTCCAGCGTGTCGTGCAACCAAGCACGGGCCAGGGCCCAATCGCCCTTCACGGTTCGGGGAGAAACCTCCAGGGCCGAAGCCGTCTCCTCCACCGTGAGGCCACCGAAGAAGCGAAGCTCCACCACGCGGGCCAGTCGGGGGTGCTCCCGGTCCAGGAGGGAGAGGGCGCGATCCAGATCCAGAAGGTCGGAGGCGTAGCCATCTACCGCCACCTGCTCGGCCCCCAGGGTCACCCGGGCGAACTCACCCCCTCGCTTCGCCGAGCTCCGTCGCCGGGCCGCATCCACCAGAACCCGTCGCATGGCCTGGGCGGCGGCGCCGAAGAAGTAGGCGCGGCCCCGAGCGGCCACCCGGGCGTCGTCGCCCAGTCGGAGCCAGGCCTCATGGACCAGCTCCGTGGTGTGGAGGGTGGATCCGGCTCCCTCCCGCATGCGGTAGCGGTGCGCCAGTTGGCGGAGCTCCTCGTAGACGAGGGAGACAGCCACATCCCGGAAAGTCGCCGGCGACGCCTCAGGATCGTTCATTCACGCACAATAGGAGATGGGCAGATCTTCCGGCAACACGTCCTGACATCCCATGTGGGAAGTAGGCGCCTCGTCATCGGGCTGGCCCCAATGACCCGCCTCGCCCTCCTGTGGCCCCACCCGCATGAGGTAACGGCCTGGCCCTCCGGTGGCCCCGCCTGGATGGGATAGCCGCACCAGTGTCGTGATCAAGGGAGGGTTGGGCGGGACGAGCCGGTGTTTTGCCCCTCCCGGCCCGATTCTACGCAGGAGTGTGTGGAAGCCGATGGAAACCACACCCCCCGTAGTAAGGAGAACATCCAATGAAGACCTTCCGCCTTCCCTTCGCCGTGCTGGCCGTGGCTGGCGCCGTGACGCTGGCCGCCTGTGATTCGGACACTCCGCTCATGGCAGACCACCATCACCACCACGACCATGCCGGACACGACATGGTGACGGCCCGTCCCGCCGGTCCTCCCGCCCTCGGTGCGTCTGACCTGGCCATGATCCGGGCCGGTTCGGCCCGATTCCGGAACGAGGCCCGTGCCGTGGGTGCCGGCTTCGTGGATGTGAGCGGGTGTGTGTCGGCCCCTCCGGGAATCCCGCTTACCGGGGCCATGGGCCACCACTACGTGAACTTCGAGCGGTTCGCGAACCTCGAGATCGATCCGTCCCGCCCGGAGATCCTCCTCTACATCCCGGATGAACGTGGGCGGATGGAGCTGGTGGGAGTGGAGTTCGCGGTGAACGCCGCCGCGTGGCATGCCGAATACGGCCCTGACGTCTTCCCTGAGGTGGCCGGTGTCCGCTACGACCCGCCGAACCCCAACGCCGCGCCGGGCTCTCTGCCCAACACCGCCTACACCCTGCACATCTGGAACTGGAAGGAGAATCCGCAGGGGATGTTCGCCCCCTTCAATTCGGCGCTGAGCTGCCCCGCCCAACCGAACTGAGGAGTCGGGCCATGACCTCCTTCCGCCTGGTCCTCCCGATCGTGACGCTGGCGAGCGTCATCCTGATGGGGGCGTGTGATGTGAACCAGGATGTTGCCGCAGAAGAGATCCAGCACGACCACTCGTCCCACGCCCTGACCTCAGCCCGTGTTGTGGAAGCTCCGGGCCACGGCGCGGCGGATCTGTCCCGGATGCGGGCAGGAACGTCTCGGTATCACGATTTCTCCCAAGCGGTAGATGACGGCTTCATCCCCTTCAGCCCCTGTGTGGCCTCTCCCATGGGCGGGATGGGGGTCCACTACGCCCACCCGGATCGGATCGCCGACATCTCCGTGGATCCCGCTCGCCCCGAGATGCTCCTCTATGTGCCCACCGACGATGGGCGGATGGAGCTCGTGGGGGTGGAGTTCATGGTGAACGCCGAAGCATGGCATGGCGCAGGGCATAGCGAAGCCCCCTCGGTGGCCGGAGTGCCCTATGACCCGCCGGACCCGAACCACCCACACTCGGAGATGGCCGCCGCCTATACCCTCCACGTCTGGCTCTGGAAGGATAATCCAGACGGGATCTTCGCTCCCTTCAACCCAAACGTGAGCTGCCCGGCCACAATGTGAGTTACCCAGCCCCGGGCTGAGTTACCCGGCCCCGGGCTGAGTTGCCCGGCCCCGAGCGGAGCGGCCTGAGCCCAGGGCAAACTGCCCAAGCCAATGGAGATCGGGCAAGCGAGAGTGGGGCCTCGGTTCTGGGCCCGCCCCTACCGACGGAACCCACTGGACCGGTCGCGTCCGCTATCCGCCGCCGGCGGGGTCAAGGTCGAATGGTGCCCACGGCCAGTGGGCCCAGCCCTCCAAAAACCGAATCTGGATTCGGTTTTTGGAGGGCTTTCCATTTTCCTCCTACTCCAATTTCCGTTCGGCTCTGGGAGCCGCTTTGTCTGCACCCCGGTGTGGTGGAGATCAGGTCGCCGGGCCAACCAGAGCCCAACCGTCTCCACTGCCGATACACCGTGGTCGGCCCTGCCAGAACCCATGCCACGATCCGAAGTGCCCGGGCAACCGCGGCCGCTCCAGCGCCACTGGCTTCCTCCCCGGCGCCCCTCACGCTTGTTCGTGGGCGCTGTTGGTCGGGCAGACCCGGCCCAGGGGAGTCGCCTTCCGGTCGCGCACCACCAACACCCGCCACGAACAAGCGTATAGGGGCACATTCGGAGCGTGGCTGCTGGAAGCTGGCTGTTTCCCCCGGGGAATTCTGGCCAGGAGTGAGAGTCAGAAAACCGAATCTGGATTCGGTTTTTTGGGGTCGTTTCCAATAACCGAGATGCCAGGGAGATTGGAACGGTGCCCCCCAAACTCAGGACAGGAACCGGATGATGAAGGGGTACCGGTACCGGTCCCCGGCCCGCGACTTCACGGCGGCGATGGCGATCATCAGGATCTGGTACAGGGGGATGAGGAGGAGGAAGAGAATCCCAATGAGGAGAAGGACCAGGATCCCTGCCACTACCCAGTAGAGGAGCAGAGTGATCTGGAAATTCAACGACTCCCTCCCCTGGTCGTCGATGAAGGGGTGCTCGTCCTTCTTCAGGAGCCAGACCACCAAGGGAAGGATGATGCTTCCGGCAATGGGGATGAAGTATCCACCGAGCCCGGCCACATGGCAGAGCATGGCCCAGTTCCGGGCCGATGCCGGGATGGGGTTCAGGTCGGATCCAAACCCCGCATCCGGTGAGTCAAAGGGATCTTGCATGGTCAATCACTCCCGAGTGGGGACAGGGTGATCCCAGCGCGCACTGGGGCTCGAGGGGCCAAGCGATCGTGGCCGGCACCTGGTGAGTCTGGGTTCCCACCGGGAGTCGGAGGTTGGCGCTTCGAGCGATGAGTCGGGGATCCAGAGCCGCAATCCACCAGCGGAATCTGGCTCATCCCCACCGGGATCGCGAGGGGAGCCCGACGTCGGACCACCTGATGTGCACGATCATGCTTCCACGACCTGTTCAGCGGCCTGAACACTGGCCCGGATCGACCAAAAATCACCGATCGTGCATCCGGCGGTAGCGCAAGCGCCCGACATAAGTCAGATTCAAGAAGTTCTGCATGATCGTGCATTCCTGGTGCCTGGAGCATCGCGATGAAGACGACTCGCCCCGAAACAGATGCGTCCGAGCCTGGCGCTCCCCCAGCCGTAGCCATCCTCTCCGAGGTGGTCAGGCGGCGCCGGGAGGATTTGGGGCTGAAGCAGGCCGAGGTGGCGGATCTGGCCGGCTGCTCCACCCGATTCGTGCACACTCTCGAAAATGGGAAGCCCACCCTGCGAATGGACAAGATCCTGGACGTCCTGGAGGTCTTGGGACTCGACTTGCTCGTTGGCCCAGGCCGGGGCCGGATTCGCGAGGTAACCAGCCGTCCGGGCCAATCCCCACAGCCGGCCCTCCCACAGGAGGACCCATCCTGACGGGCTTAGAAGACCTCGAAGGGTAGTGAGGGTTCTGGACGAACTTTGCGATGCGGCCCCCTCATGGGCAGAAGACCTGAACCAGCTTCCCTTCGATGGGGGCAGGCTCCGGAAGCTCCGCCGTGCCGTGGAGGATCGGAGGGATCGATTGGCCGGATGATCCGCCCGGCAAGGTGACCGCCTCGGCCGGCTCTACCCGGTGGCGTCCGAGTCACCTTGCCGGGGTACTGTGCACCGTATACCTTCGGCCTCTCCTGACAGAAGCGGTTCAAGAAGACGAGGGTCCTTAGCTTCCCGGACGCCACAGCCCACCGTCAGATGGCGGGCGCGTTCCGGACTCCCTTCCACCGGTGACGGAGTCTCCGAGCCATGGTCCTGGGCATGCCCACCGAGATGTTCGTGGTCTTCGTCGCCACGGTGGTTGCCGGGAGCCTGGGCGCCATCCACTTCGTGATCTTCCACCTACTCATGGGCCGGCCGTACGGCGATGAGGAGGTGTCGCTGGAGCGCCGCCGGGCCGGGGAGCGAACGGCGGGCAGCCGCCCGGACACCGGAATCCCCGAACGCCCCGGCGCCAGCCCGCCCGAACGCTCCCACGCCCGAACCACCGACGGACCCACCCGCCGGGAGACCGACCGTGGGTGAGGTAAACCCCTTCTACCTGGGGGCCTTCATCCTCTATCTGGGGGTGGTCCTTTCCATCGGGCTCTGGGCCTACACCCGGACCCGGGACGTCATGGACTTCTGGGTCTTCGGCCAGGGGATGGGCCCGGTCCTGGCCACCTGGTCCCTGGTGGCCAACTTCGTCAGCTCGGTCAGCGTCATCGGCTTCATCGGCGCCGTCTACGTGGGCGGCTACGCCCTCATGACCGAGGTGATCCTGGGGCTCATGCTGGGGATGGCCGCCCTCTACGCCGTGGTGGGCTTCGTCCGACGCCTGAACGTCCTCACCTTCCCGGACCTCATCGCACGGGTCACCGGGTTCGAGATCGCCCGGCCCGTGGCCGGGTCCGTCCTCCTCATCAGCGGGTGGCTCTACCTCATCATGCAGCTGGTGGGGGCCGGTCTGCTGGTCACCGCCATCACCGGCGTCCCCTACCAGTACATGGTGTGGGTCATCGGCCTGGTCTTCATCCTCTACACGGTGATGGGCGGGCTCGTGAGCGTGGCGTGGACCGATCTCCTCCAGGGGATCCTCATGGTCTTCGCCGTCTTCCTGGCGCTGGGCTACATGGCCACGGACCTTGGAGGGATCTCGAGCATCAACGAGGCTTTCGGGGCGCTGGACTCGGCGCTGGTCCACCCCACCCAGGAGGGAGCCCGGAGCGTCCTGGCCATCTCGGCCCTCTTCGTAGCCTTCTTCGGGACGATCCTCACCGAGCAGGACATGCTCATCCGGATCGCCGCCACCCGCGACGTGAAGACGGCGAAGATCCACATCGCCGCGGCCGGCGTCATCCTCTCCATCTTCTACTCGGCCCTCATCATCCTCGGTGGCGCCACGGCGGTGGCCCTCATCGGATCCGGGCTGGCGGTGGACAACCCCGACGCCGCCTTCCCCACCCTCATCACCCAGTACGTTCCAACCGGGGTCGGCGTCCTCATCATCCTGGCAGTCATGAGTGCCATCCTCTCCACCACCGACACCCGGCTCCACGCCACGGGGATGACGGTGGCCCGGGACATCTTCAGCTACTTCAGGCCCCAGGCCGACGAGGCCAGGCTCATGAAGGTCTCCCGCATCGCCACCGTGATCCTGGGGATCTCCGCCACCGCCGCCGCCATCAACCCGCCGGGGACCATCATCTTCCTCTACGGGTTCCGGGCCGTCCTCCTCACCAGCGCCTTCCTGGTGCCGGTGTACGTGGCCGTCTTCTGGGCCCGGATCAGCGGACGGGCGGTCATCACCGCCATCGCCGCCGGCGCCGCCACGGGGCTCCTCGGCGAAGCCGCGGGAGGAAGCCTGGGAT